>QBYJ01000010.1 GCA_003282885.1 SAR116 cluster bacterium AG-325-F22 | reverse complement strand
AAAGATTTAGGATCTTTGAAAGCTTATGTAAATCTAAGTAAAGTCGAAATATTTAAAATCTTAAGTTATATAATAGATTCTAATAAAATTAACTCTGTCAATTAAAGTTAACAAGATAAATTTGTCTTAAATTTAATCAAGGTAATTATAATTAATTTTTTTTGCCTAATTTTTATGCAAAATAGGCGACGTCCTACTCCCAATTTTTTAAAACTTTATTAAATTAACATTGTAGAGATTGTAATAGTAATTCAATTTAAACGGAGAGTTATTATGTCTAATTTAATCAGGTTATTTTTACTAATACCTGCAATAATAATAGGTTTTACGAGTGTTGTTTCTGCAGCACCTGATGCTGAGACAGCATACATTTTCAATTCTTTTTCTTTTTTAGTACATGGTTTTTTAGTTATGCTTATGGCTGCTGGATTTTGTATGTTAGAAACAGGTCTGGTTAGAGCTAAGAATGCTGTAGTTCAATGTGCCAAAAACATTGGTTTATACTCTATAGCTGGAATAATGTTTGCGGTAGTTGGCTATAATCTAATGTATATGGATGTATCTGGCTGGATAGGTTCATTTGCAATTTGGAATCCTTCTGACGGTGAAACATTTGGTGGAGAAAATGACGCAACATATTCTTCAGGATCTGATTGGTGGTTTCAAATGGTATTCTGCGCTACTGCAGCTTCAATAGTTAGCGGTGCTGTTGCAGAAAGAGTTAAATTAAAAGCATTTTTCATATTCGTAGTTTTACTGTGTGGTTTTATTTATCCGATTCAAGGCTCTTGGTCTTGGGGTGGTGGATATCTAAGTGAAGCTGGATTCTTAGATTTTGCTGGCTCTTCTATAGTTCATGGTGTTGGCGGTTGGGCGGCTCTTACTGGCGCAATAATACTTGGTGCGAGAAAAGGTAAATATTCTGACGATGGAAGTGTTAATCCAATGCCTGGCTCAAACCTTCCATTAGCTACTTTAGGTACTTTTATATTATGGTTTGGTTGGTTTGGTTTTAATGGTGGATCACAACTGGCGATGGGATCAGGTGCGGATGTAACTGCTATTTCAAATATTTATATCAACACAAACTTAGCGGCTGCGGGTGGTGTGGTTGTGGCTTTAATTTTAACAATGTTATTTTACAAAAAAACAGATTTGACTATGGCCTTAAACGGAGCATTAGGTGGATTAGTAGCAATAACAGCTGAGCCATTAGCCCCGTCTCCAATGTTAGCAATATTCATTGGTGCAGTTGGTGGATTGATAGTTGTTTTAACTATACCAATGTTGGATAAATTAAAGATTGACGATGTCGTAGGCGCTATACCTGTTCATCTATTTGCTGGAATATGGGGAACCATCGCTGTAATTCTTTCAAACTCAGATGCTACTTTAGGTGCACAATTATATGGGATATTTGCAATTGGTGCATTTACAATTATAGCTTCTGCTATTGTTTGGTATATTATTAAGTTTACCATCGGAATACGCGTCACAGAAGAAGAAGAACTCGAAGGCGTTGATTTAGCTGAAGTAGGTATGGAAGCATATCCTGACTTTAGAAAGTAGGTAAATCACTCAAATAAAACAAAAAGGAGGAAAATTCCTCCTTTTTTATATCCCTAAAGAGCTATAACTTTGTGCTATCCTTTTAATGGAAACCATCATTGCTGCTGTTCTTAAATCTGGTATACCTTCATTAGAATTCCACACATTACTAATAACATTATATGTTTCTATCATAGTATCTTCTAATCCAGATCGAACTAGATCTAGTTCAGATGAGCCCTGAATAGATTTTGATTTAAATTCCGAAGGAAATTCTTTTCCTGTCATTCTTTCAATTCCATTAATAAGTGTGCAAACTTGATTTTCTTGAGCCCTTCTTTGTAGTCTCCCCAACCTTATTCTGCTTAAATTTTTAATCCATTCAAAATAGCTTACTGTAACACCTCCTGCATTTGCGTATAAATCTGGTATGATTATTACACCTCGTTTGTTAAGTATCTCATCTGCACTTGATGATACGGGGCCATTCGCAGCTTCTACAATAAGGGGTACTTTGATTCGATTAGCATTTTCTTCATTAATAACTAATTCCATAGCTGCCGGTATTAAAATATCTGCTTCTTCCTCTAATATTTCAGCTCCAGCTTCAATAAAACCGTTAAAACCCTTGATTGTACCTTTTTCAAGAAGATGTTTTTTTAAAGATGAAATATCTATTCCTTTATGATTTATAATTGATCCATCGCGTTCAATTACGTGTGTAACTTTTGCACCATCCTCATTGGACAAAAATTTTGCTGCATAATACCCAACGTTCCCTAGGCCTTGTACAATTATTCTTTTCCCTTTTAATCCGGGAGTCAAACCAGTTTTTTTGACATCATTATCGTTTTGAAAAAATGCTTTCAGAGCAAACTTCACTCCCCTTCCTGTAGCCTCAGTTCTTCCAGAAATACCTCCTTTATTTACAGGCTTTCCAGTGACACAAGCCCATGCATTAAGATCGGTTGGATTTAGTCTACGATACTCATCTGCCATCCACGCCATTTCACGTTCTCCAGTACCAACATCAGGAGCTGGTACGTTTTGGGAAGGGTGTATTAAGTCTCTTTTGGCTAGTTCTTGAGTGAAGCGTCTAGTTATTCTCTCCAACTCTTCGATAGACCATTCTTTTATATTAATTATAAGGCCACCTTTAGAACCACCAAAAGGAACTTCAACTAAAGCACATTTATAAGTCATCAATGCGGCTAAAGCCTCAACCTCTTCTTGATTTACAGCTAAGTCGTATCTTATACCGCCTTTTACAGGTTCAAAGTGGTCAGAGTGAACTGAACGAAAACCAGTAAATGTATGAACTGTGCCTCTTAACCTTACGCCAAATCTTACTACGTAAGTAGCATTAGCTAGCATTATTTGATTAGCTAAATCTTCAGAAAAAGATTCTGAACCATCAATTTTTTGAATATATCTAGTTGCCTTTTTAAAATTAACTTCAATTGAATTTAGAAATGCATCGCTAGCCATTATTTTTTCAACCCTTGCGGATTGCCCCCTTTACTAAGTTTAAAGAATATATAAAAACCCAAAAATAACCTTTACATAAAAAGAAAAAAGTTAAAAGGAGTAAGACTTAGCTATTTTAAACTTGAAAAAAATTAAATTTTATTCATTTTAAAATCTTGTATAAAAAAAATAAATATCAAAATAGGATGCTAATAGTCAGGAAAGAATATGTTTTCAAATTTAAAAACTGCAATTCAAAAAATTACTTCTGGAGATATAAATAGAGATGAGTACAAGGGAGAAGATATTCAAGCAGTAATAGTCTTATTACTAGAAGCGTGTCAAATTGACGGAGAGACTGATAAAGTTGAAATCGGTTACATCACAAATTTATTAATTAATAAATTTAACTTCACACAAATTGAGGCTGAGGAAAACATTAAAAAAACTATAGAAAATAGTAATGAACGAATTGAAATATTTTCTCAAATAAAAATAATTTTAAATGAAATGGACCACAATGAAAGAATTGAAGTAATAGAAATGATGTGGGGAGTAATATTGTCAGATGGAGTTATTGATGATTTTGAAGCCAATCTAATGCGTCGTATGAATGGTCTTTTATATATTTCTGGTATAGAAAGTGCTGAAGCAAAAGAAAGAGCATTAAATCAATTTAAATAAAATTTATACGTGTGAATAAAATAAAGTTATGTTTTAATCTATTAGAATTTGTTAAAGGGGCTTTATTTATATGTTTTTTCATTCAATGAACTTCTCTATTGGTAAAGATAATGAAGTATTAAGAGATACTGTTTATAAGTTTGCACAAAATGAAATAGCTCCAATTGCAAATCAAATTGATAAAGAAAACTCTTTTCCTAATCATCTGTGGAAGAAGTTTGGTGACCTTGGTTTATTAGGAATTACTGCATCATCAGATTATGGCGGAAGTGACATGAGTTATTTAGCCCATTGTATTGCCATAGAAGAAATAAGTAGAGCAAGTGCTTCGGTAGGTCTCTCTTATGGCGCTTTTTCAAACTTATGTGTAAATCAAATTAATAGAAATGGAAATGAGGAACAAAAACAAAAATATTTACCTGAGCTTTGTTCTGGCGAAAAGGTTGGAGCATTAGCTATGAGTGAAAGTGGATCTGGTTCTGACGTTATTTCAATGTCTCTTCATGCAGAGAAACAAGGTAATAAAACGTATTTACTCAATGGATCCAAAATGTGGATTACCAATGGACCTGATGCTGATACTTTAGTGGTATATGCAAAAACTAATCCCTCAAAAGGGTCAAAGGGTATAACAGCTTTTATAATAGAAAAAACAATGACAGGTTTTTCTACTGGAAAAAAATTAGATAAATTAGGCATGAGGGGTTCTAATACTGCTGAACTTATTTTTGAAAACTGTCCTGTTCCTGAAGAAAATATTCTAGGTGAAGAAGGTAATGGAGCAGCTGTTTTAATGAGCGGCTTGGACTATGAAAGGGTTGTTCTTGCTGCAGGACCTTTAGGCATTATGGCAGCGGCAATGGATGTAGTTGTTCCATATATTCATGAAAGAAAACAATTTGGAAAGTCAATTGGAGAATTTCAAATAATGCAAGGTAAAATAGCAGACATGTATACAACTATGAATGCATGTAGATCTTATGTTTATGAAGTGGCTAAAGCATGTGACAGAGGAGAAACTACTAGAAAAGACGCTGCTGGTTGTATTTTGTATTCCGCAGAAAAAGCTACTCAAATCGCTCTTGAAGCAATTCAGGCACTAGGCGGAAATGGATATACTAATGATTTTTCAGCTGGAAGATTGCTTAGGGACGCTAAATTGTACGAAATTGGAGCAGGGACTTCCGAAATTAGAAGAATGTTGATTGGTAGAGAATTGTTTTCGGAAACTACATAGATGACAAAACTAAAATCTCAAATAAACGTAAAAGGTACAAACTTTCAAAAAAATAAAAAAAGACTCGAAGTTGATCTTAAATTAACCCGAGAAGCTGTTGATTTTGCAATGAACGGTGGTGGTCACAAATTAAATGAGCGCCATCAAAAACGGGGGAAAATGTTACCTAGACATAGGGTATCAAAGCTTTTAGATCCAGGAAGTTCATTTTTAGAAATAGGGTTAACTGCAAGTTATAATATGTACGATAATGCTTGTCCTTCTGGTGGAATAATAACTGGAGTAGGTCAAATTCATGGTATAGACGTAATGGTTATATGTAATGACTCAACTGTTAAGGGCGGAACCTACTATCCTATGACTGTAAAAAAACATCTTCGAGCTCAAGAAGTAGCTATGGAAAATAAATTACCTTGTATTTACTTGGTTGATTCTGGCGGGGCAAACCTACCAAACCAAGATGAAGTTTTTGCTGATAGAGAACATTTTGGAAGAATTTTTTTTAATCAAGCCAACATGTCCTCAAAAAGTATACCTCAAATTGCAGTAGTTATGGGAAGTTGTACAGCAGGTGGAGCCTATGTCCCGGCAATGTCAGACGAAACTATAATCGTAAAAAATCAGGGAACCATTTTTTTAGCAGGCCCACCATTAGTTAAAGCTGCAACAGGCGAATTAACCAATCCAGAAAATCTTGGTGGAGGCGAGGTTCATACAAAAATTTCTGGTGTTGCCGATTATCTTGCTGATAATGATGAACATGCTCTAGCTATAGCCAGACAATGTGTAAAAAACTTAAATATAAAAAAGAAGAATAAAAATCTTTCAAATTTTGAACCACCACTTTATGACCCTCAAGAACTTCTAGGAATAGTCCCAGCAGATAACAAAACATCTTATGATGTTAAAGAAATAATAATGAGAATTTTTGATGGATCTGAATTTGACGAATTTAAACATAATTTTGGTAAAACTTTAGTAACTGGTTTTGCACAATTAAAAGGTCAAACCTGCGGTGTTATAGCTAATAACGGAGTTTTGTTTTCTGACAGCGCCCTGAAAGGCACCCACTTTATTTCATTATGTAGTCAAAGAAAAATTCCATTAATTTTTTTACAAAATATCACTGGCTTCATGGTGGGAGAAAATGCAGAACATGGAGGAATTGCAAAAAATGGCGCGAAATTAGTTAATGCAGTTGCAACTTCTAAAGTTCCTAAAGTTACACTTTTAATAGGAGGTAGCTTTGGAGCAGGTAATTATGGAATGTGTGGCAGAGCTTTTGCACCAAGATTTTTATGGACGTGGCCTTGTTCAAGAATATCAGTAATGGGTGGCGAGCAAGCTGCAAGTGTTTTAGCTCAATTAAAAAAGAATAATACACTTAAAAATAATGGTGAATGGAATAAAAAAATTGAAGATAAATTTAAACAACCAATCTTAGAACAATTTAATAATCAGTCACACCCTTTATATGCCTCTGCTCGTATGTGGGATGATGGGATTATAGATCCTACCAAAACGCGTGATATTTTAGCCGCAAGTATTACCATTACAATGAACCAAAATATTGAAGACACCAAATTTGGTATTTTTAGAATGTAGCAAGATACAAAATGTCTGTTCCAAAAATAAAAAAACTATTAATTGCGAATCGAGGTGAAATTGCCTGTAAAATTATAAGATGTGCAAGAAAAATGAAGATTCCTACTGTTGCAATTTATTCAGACGAAGATGTCAACTGTTTACATGCAAAGCTCGCAGATGAAGCAATCAACATACCAGGATCGCAAGTTTCTGAAACATATATGAATAGTGACGTAATTATTAAAATTTGCAAAAAGTATAAAATTAACGCAATTCATCCAGGTTACGGCCTTCTTTCTGAGAATGCTGATTTTGTAAAAATGGTTGAAAGTAATAACCTTATCTTTATAGGCCCTAGCAGCAACATTGTAAGAAATATGGGTGAAAAAGATAAAGCTAAATTAATTATGGAAAGAGTAGGAGTTCCAGTTGTTCCAGGGTACCATGGGAAAATTCAAGATAAAAACTTTCTAGAGCAAATTGCTAAAAAAATTGGTTATCCAATATTAATAAAAGCTCGTGCCGGTGGTGGTGGTAGAGGTATGAGAGTAGCTGAAACTTCAACTAAGTTTTTGTCTGCACTAGAAGAAGCTTCCAGTGAGGCTAAAACAAATTTTAAGGATAAAAACTGTTTGCTTGAAAAGTATATTCCAAAGGCACGTCATATTGAAATACAAATTTTTGGTGACAAGTTTGGTAATGTAATTCATCTATTTGACAGAGATTGCTCATTACAAAGACGCCAACAAAAAATAATAGAAGAAGCCCCTTGTCCAGAATTAAATAATGATATTAGAACCTTTTTAGGTGATTTATCTGTGAAAGCAGCTAGATCAATTAAATATGAAGGAGCAGGCACTATAGAATTTATTGCTGATATTGAAAACGGCATTGATAAAAATAAAATCTATTTTATGGAAATGAATACAAGAATACAAGTTGAACACTCAGTCACTGAGGCTGTAACTTCAACTGACTTAATTACTTGGCAACTTGAAATTGCTAACGGCAACAAAATCTCTAAATCACAAAAAGATATAATTTTAAAGGGATGGTCCATTGAAGCAAGATTATATGCAGAAAATGTAAATAATAATTTTTTACCTCAAAGTGGCTTAATACATCATCTTAATTTTTCTAAAATATTAAAACATCCAAACTGTATTGTAGAAACAGGTACGCAAGAAGGAGATTATATTACTCCATTTTATGACCCAATGATTGCAAAAATTATTTCATTTGGAAAAGATAGAAATGAAGCGATTAAATACCTTGAGAATTTTCTTATTGATGTTGAAATTGGAGGTATAAGAACAAATTTAAATTTACTTAAAAAATTAATTACCAATAAAAATTTCATTAAAGGAAATATTGATACTAAATTTGTAGAAAATAATATAAAGGACTTTATTGATAATGAGTCTGATCCATATTACGTAGCTCTTGCTGGGCTTGTTGTTTTTAATGAAACTATATCTAGACAACAATCAAATTTGTATATGTGGAAACCAAGTGAGTACCCGTTAAATATAACAATTCAAGATAGCATCCAACAATTAAAAATTTGTCAGAGAAACATGAATGAGTATGAAATTAAGGTAAATAACCTCAAGTATTTATTTACTTCTGTAAAGATACATAAATCTTTACTTAAAGCTAAATTAAATGGTCAGAATTTAGACATTAATTATAAATTAATTATAGATAAACATACTAATAATAAATTTTTTACGATTTTCGCTAAAGATATTACTTATGAGGTTATTGTCTTAGATTGTTTAAGGCCTAGAGAAAACAACGAAGAATTTTCAGAAGATGATATAATAGCTCCAATGCATGGACTAATAAAATTTAATAAAATAAGAGAAAACTCAAAGGTGAAAAAAGGTGACGTTTTGTTAAATTTAGAAGCAATGAAAATGGAGTATTCACTTAATTCACCACGTGATGGTGTCATAAATAAAATTTATGTTAAAAATGGCCAACAGGTTACTGAAAAAATGAAACTTTTAAGTTTAAAAAAATAAATTATTTCAACGGTTAAAAAAATGAGCAATTTTATTAATATTTTTGAAATGAGTCCCCGAGATGGGCTTCAAAATGAAAAGAATTTCATTTCTACTGAAGATAAAATAAAATTTATAAATAAACTATCTAGTTGTGGTTTTAAAAAAATTGAAACATCTAGCTTTGTTAGTCCTAAATGGGTTCCTCAATTATCTGATGCATTAAAAGTTTTCAGAGGTATCAATAGAATAGAGGAAATAAAGTATACCGCCTTAACTCCTAATGAGAAAGGATTTGACAATGCTTTAGAAGCAAAAGTGGATGAAGTAGCGATTTTTACCGCCGCTTCAGAGACATTTAACAAAAAAAATACTAATTGTGATATTAATACAAGCCTAAATCGATTTAAGCCAATTATGCAAAAAGCTAAGATAAATAAAGTTCCTGTTAGAGGTTACATTAGTTGCATTTCTAATTGTCCATATGAAAATTATGTTGATCCAAAAAAAGTTGGAGAAATAGCTAATAAATTAATAAAAATGGGTTGTTATGAAGTTTCTCTTGGAGACACAACTGGAAAAGGAAGTTCTGAACAAACATCAAAAGTTATTGCAGAATGTTTGCAATTTTTAACACCTGATAAATTAGCTGGTCATTTTCATGATACATTTCAAAATGCATTAAATAACGTAAAAATTTCTTTAGGATACGGAATTAAAACTTTTGATTCTTCAGTTGGTGGTCTAGGTGGATGTCCATATTCACCAGGTGCGAAAGGTAATGTTTCCACAGAAAAAGTAAATGATTTATTACTATCAATGGGGTATGAAACAAATCTTAATATCACAAAAATTAAAGAATGTAATAAAATTGCCTTAAACCTTAAAGAGCACGGAAGCTATGAATAAAAATAAAAAACAAACAGTCATTATAGAAAAAAGTGATAATGGCGTTTCTGAAATAATGTTAAATCAACCAGAAAAACATAATGCTTTATCACCTATAATGATTAGAGAACTCTCAGAAAGCTTTGATGAATTAAAAGAAGACCCCAATACAAAAGTTTTGATTATATCTGCGAAAGGCAAATCTTTTTGCGCTGGTGGTGATTTAGACTGGATGAAGGAACAAATATTTTCAGACAGAAAAACAAGAATTGAAGAAGCTCGAAAATTAGCTGATTTATTATACAAAATGTACCAATTTCCTAAACCTCTCATAGCAAAAGTAGAAGGAAACGCATTTGGTGGAGGAATAGGCATTATTTCTGTTTGTGATGTTGCTATATCTCTAGAAAATATTAAGTTAGCTCTAACAGAAGCGAAGCTTGGATTAATACCAGCTACAATTAGTCCTTATGTTATTTCGAAAGTTGGATCAAGTAATGGCATAGATTTATTTACAAGTGCCCGTACCTTTTATCCATCAGAAGCAAAAAATATTGGATTAATCAAATCTTTTTGTAACGAAGAAAGTATAGACAACATTATTAATGAAGAAGCAGATTCTATTCTCATCAATGGTCCCTCAGCAGTAACAGCGTCAAAAAATCTTATAAGAAACTTATCCTCTAAAATTGACGAAAATACTGTTAAATTTACAGTTGAAGCCCTAGCAGATGTGTGGGAAAATCCCGAATCTATTGAAGGTATTAATGCATTTTTTGAGAAAAGAAAACCAAATTGGATAATGGAGAAATAAATGGCTAATATGTTAAAACAAGGCCAAAAACAAAATTTAACAAAATTAAATCTTGAATACAACGGCAAGAAGGATGGTGAAGACCAAGTTGAAAATTATTTAAATATTGTTAATGAGAAAATCGGTTTTATACCAAACGTACTTGCTGCATTTGCAAAATTTCCAAAACAATTTGAGGGTTTCACTAAATTATATAATTCTTTAATGTTAGGTGAGTCTGGTTTAACAAAATTAGAAAGAGAAATGATTGCAGTTACAGTCTCGTCAGAAAACCATTGTTTCTATTGTTTGGTAGCACATGGATCTGCAGTTAGAGAACTTTCAAATGATCCCCAATTAGGAGAACGAATAGCTGCAAATTTTAGATCTGCAGAACTACCAGAGAAACAACTTGAATTGCTCAATTTTACTAAAAAGTTAACTAGAGACCCATCAGAGATATCTGAAAGCGATAGAACAAAGTTAAGAGAAGTAGGATATACTGATAGAGATATTTGGGATATAAGCGCTATAATTGGTTTATTTAACATGACTAATAGATTAGCTTCTGCAACTGAAATGGAGCCCAACGATAACTATCATAATATAGCAAGATAAATTTTATGTACTTTAATCTAAACCAAACACAGTTATCAATTATTGATTCAGTTCAAAATATTATGAAAAACTTTGATGATGATTACTGGCTTCAATGTGATAAAGAAAATAAATTTCCTCATAAATTTTATGAAGAGATAGCTAGTGGAGGATGGTTAGGTATATGTATGCCCAAACAGTTTGGTGGTACTGCGTTAGGTATAAGTGATGCATCTATTTTTATGCAAAAAGTTTCTGAAACTGGTGGTGGCATGGCAGCAGCTTCTTCTATACATATAAATATTTTTGGGCCACATCCAATTGTGGTTTATGGTAATAATGAGCAAAAAGAGAAATGGCTACCCCCTTTGATTTCAGGAAAAGAAAAAACTTGTTTTGGAGTAACCGAGCCTGACGCTGGATTGGACACAGGTAAATTAAAAACATTTGCAAAAAAAATTAATGACGGATATCTGGTTAATGGACAAAAAATTTGGACATCAACAGCTAAAATTGCTGATAAGATCCTCTTATTGGCTCGAACTATTCCCGTTGAGGAATGCAAAAAGAACACTGATGGTCTGACTTTATTTTATACTGAATTAGATAGAAAAAAAATTGAGGTTAAAGAAATCTCAAAAATGGGCCGAGCAGCCGTAGATAGTAACCAAATATTTATTGATAATCTAGAGGTGCCTAATTTTGATAGAATAGGTGAAGAAGGTAAGGGATTTAAATATATACTTGATAGTCTTAATCCAGAAAGAATATTAATTGCCGCTGAGGCATTAGGTATAGGAAAAAATGCTTTATCAAGAGCTGTAAAATATGCAAGTGACAGAATTGTCTTTGACAGACCTATAGGCAAAAATCAAAGTATTCAACATCCATTAGCAGAAAACTGGATTGAGTTAGAAGCGGCAGAACTACTTATTGCAAAAGCTGCACACCAATACGATAATGGACAAAATGCGGGTGGACTGGCAAATGCTGCAAAATTCTTTGCAGCTGAAGCTGGTTTTAAGGCTGCCACTCAAGCAGTGATTACTCTTGGAGGGATGGGTTATGCAAAAGAATATCATGTGGAAAGATTATTAAGAGAATCTTTAATTCCAAAATTAGCTCCTGTAAGCGCTCAAATGATTTTGAACTATATTTCAGAACGTGTGCTCGGATTACCAAAATCATATTAAATAAAAAAGTGAATAAATGACAAATCAAAACAATATTCTCGTTTCTGCTTTAGATGGCATAAAAGTTTTAGACCTTACAAGAGTTCTTGGGGGTCCATACGCAACTCAAATACTTGCAGACCATGGCGCGGAAGTAATAAAAATTGAATCAAAAATTGGTGATGAGGTAAGAGGTTGGGGGCCTCCATTTATAAATGAAATGGCTTCATATTTTATAAATGTAAATAGAAATAAAAAATCTGTTGCTGTTGATTTAACAAAACAAGAAGGTAGAAACATAATTCTAGAACTTCTTGAAACTTCAGATGTTGTTATTGAAAATTTTAAAACTGGCACAATGGAAAAATGGAACCTTGGTTATGAAGAAGTTTTAAAAGACAAATTTCCTAAGTTAATTCATTGCCGAATATCTGGTTTTGGAGCTGAAGGACCTTTAGGAGGAGCTCCTGGATACGATGCAATTGTTCAAGCTATGACTGGAATGATGTCTATCAATGGACATCCAAATGGAGGAGATGTAAGGGTCGGTGCGCCAGTAGTTGATATGGGTACAGGGTTGTACGCTACGATTGGAATATTAATGGCACTCCAAGAGAGACACGAATCAGGACTAGGTCAATTTATCGATATGTCTCTTTATGATTCCGCACTAGCATTAATGCATCCTCATACAGGAAATTATTTTTTGTCCAAAAAACCTGGTGAAGCTACAGGTAATGCTCATCCAAATATTGCACCTTATGATAAATTTAAAACTGCAACTAATGAAATTTTTATGGGAATTGGAAATGACGCAGGATTTGCAAGATTATGCAAAGCTCTGAAAGTAGATCACCTCATTACAGATGAAAGATTTCTTTCAAACGGCGATAGAGTTAACAATAGAGAAGACTTAACTAAATATTTAGAAGATGCCTTAAAGAATGTAGATGGTGTTGAATTTTCTGAAAAGCTATTATCTGCTGGTGTTCCTGCAGGGCCTGTAAGAAATATTGAGGAAGCCCTAAATCATCCTCAAACTTTAGAAAGAAATATGACAATTAGTAAAGAAGATTATACAGGTGTCTCGTCACCCATAAAATTTAGTAGGTCTAAATCAGTTGGAGTAAAACATAAACCCCCTTTGATAGGTCAAAACACTAAGGAAGTTTTGAAAGACGCAGGATATAGCGAAGAAGAAATTCAAGAAATGTTATCAAATCAGATAATATTTGAAAAAAAATAATTCTTATTTATATAGTCTATTAAAGTACTGATCTCTTAAATAATGAGTATGTTGCAAGATGTCTTTTTGATCAAATCTGTTATTTGAAAATAATAAGAATGCGTCTAAAGCTTGAAAAATAAAAAGGTCTATCCCTGAAATTAATTTAGATCCTACAAGTTCACCTTTCTTAAGAAAAATAGTTTTTGCTGGCGTGTATACAACATCGTATAGCCATTGATAATTTTTTATTTCTAAATTGCCTAATGAACAACCAGGAAAATCAAAATGACCCAAAGGAGTACAGTTTATTATTCCATCGAAACTTGATATATCACTCTCTAATTTTTTATGATTAAGTAAATAACAATTTATTTTCAGTTTTTCTAATTCTTTGAGTAGTTGCTCTCCTTTTAGATTGTCAGTATCTAATATATAAAGTTCTAAAACTCCTAGTGACGATAATGCAAAGGAGATAGCTCTTCCGACACCACCAACTCCAATAATAAGAATTTTCCCTGGTTTCTTTTTTTTGAAATGAAAATTATAACTTTTTATAAAACCAGAGTAATCTGTATTATGAGCAACAATATTTTTTTTTAAAATTAATGTGTTAGCCGATTTTATATTTAAGGCACTTTCAGAAACTTTATCTGCAAATTTAATTACTTTTTCTTTGAAAGGAAAAGTAATATTTACTCCACTAAAGCCACTCATTTTTAACTCTTTTATTAAGTCAGGGAGATTACTTTCTTTTATTGATTTTAAGTCAAACAACTCATAGCTAACAGAAACTCCAAATAAATCTCCTAAACGTTTGTGAATATCAGGAGCTTGAGATGTCGCTATATTATGTCCTATTAGTCCTAATTTCATAGGATTAGGAACGCTTTAGTAGTAGACGAACTGTTATAGTGCCAAACCATCTTTCTAAATTCATTCTTACTGGTAAAATTCGTCCAGAGACAGTTCTTCCAAAAAAAAGTTTAAAATCAGTGAATTTGTCGTCTATTGGTTTCCATTTAGTTTTCAACCTATGACCTCCCAAAGGCAAAATCTTTAAGCCACAAATCAAAACGTCTCCTTTATAAGATTTAGGCCTATCATTTTCAATAAAGCTATTTCCTAAAGTTCTTGTTTTAAGATCATACCTTCGTCTACCATCAAAAATTTTAAAGCTTGTATCACATTTATTCTCAAACCTTACTCTTTCAATTACGTTTAAAAAGGCGGTTATGGGGTCTATTACGTTAATTAGACTTTCTTTATCTATAGGATGAAATTTTTTTAAATTTATAATAGGAATATTTTTGTAATTTACTGAATTATTTACTCCCCATTCCAAGTCAGAGGAGCGCGGCTTATTATTAAAAATACCACTAGCTAAAAATTTATTTGGAATCCAAGTATTAGCTTTTTTTATTGAAGATGAATTTAGCTCACCTACATATTCGTAAAAAACATTTAAAAAACCAGCGGTTTTAGATTTAGAATTCAGTTCAATTTTTTTATTACTTGAATTAATAGAAATTTCTGCTCGTCCAACAATTAAATTGCCAAATTGAACTTCATAAAAATAATTTTCTTGGGATGCAAAAGCTGAAAAGTTAATAAAAAGAATACTAAGACTAAAAACTTTAAAATAAATTTTTAAGTATCTAATTATCTTTAGTTTTATCTTAATGGGAAATATTTTGTTCTCTTCTAATTGCAAGTACTGAGGAAATTGTTGACACACAAAAAGGAACACAAAATGTTATTATAACTTTTATCCAATTTGTAACAGTCATCGTACCAAAAAATATATGATCCCCATGATTAATTATAGCTAAGACTACCCCAACTATAGATGCCATTTTTAAAGCCCTTAAAAGCACATCTGTCCTGGTTAATATTTCAATCATTAATTTAATCCATTAAAAAATTTAACTATTTGCAAAAATAAACATAATATACAAAACTAAAATATGTAATAATTTAAATAAAAATTAATATATTGAGGTAAGAATGTTAATTAAAATCTTTGTAAGAACCTTTCCATCTAGTGAAGATTGTGAATTATTTGAATCCATATTAGAAACACGTTGGCCTAACTTACTTCAAGAAGTTAAAGGTGTTAGATTTAGAGCGATGAAAAATCCTCAAACACCTAATGTGAGCGTAGTTTTGTGGGAATTTCCAGATAATGAATCTATGAAAAAAATTGAAAAGTTAATCGAAGAAAATATAACGAAATATGTAAAGACACTTGCTCCCAAAACCGTACACTTTGTAGGTGCAGTTACACAAGATTTTGGTGAAACTTCATTTTAAATAAAAAGAATAAACATGGAAGATTTAGAACAAAGAAGACTTGCAGCTATTGTTTTTGCTGATGTAGTTTCTTATTCGAAGCTAATACAAAAAAATGAACTTCGAACTATTAATTCTTTTAAGTCACACAAGACACAATTATTTGAACCATTAATTTCTAGATTTGGTGGCAGGCTTGTAAAGACAATCGGTGATGGTATATTGATGGAATTTGCTTCCGCCATAAAAGCGACTGAGTGTGCAATTTCTATTCAGGAAGGGATGGTTAAAAGAAATAAAAACATAAATAAAGACGAGAGTATATTTTTTAGGATAGGTATACATATTGGCGACATTTTAATTAGCGATGACGATGTACTTGGTGATGGTGTTAATATAGCATCTAGAATTGAGTCTTTAGCTGAACCTAACGGGGTTACAATATCAGATGACACTTATAGACAAATAAAAGATAAACTAAATATTGTATGGATAGATTGTGGAACGAAACAAGTTAAAAATATTGAGCAACCCATACAAACATGGAGTTGGGATTCTTCTACTTACAATAAAAAACCAAAAGAAATTATTTCTGATATAGAAAAAGATAAACCTTCAGTTGTAATTTTACCCTTTAGAAATTTATCTAATGATAGTGAACAAGAATTTCTTGCTGATGGAATATCAGAAGATATTATATCAGCTTTGTCAAAATTTAGATCTTTATTTGTAATAGCTAAAAATACCTCTTTTTCTTTTAAAGATAATAAAAGGAATGTAACTGAAATAGCTGGAGAGTTGGGTGTTCGTTATGTTTGTGAAGGAAGCGTAAGATCATCAGGGAATAGAATTAGAGTAACAGTTCAGTTAAGCGATGCTCAAACTGGTAATTCAGTCTGGTCTGACAAATATGATGGTAATTTAGACGATATTTTTGAATTTCAAGATCAAATAACTCAAGTTTTATCTAATCAGATTCATCAAGAAGTAAATTATATTGAGTTAAGCAATATTAAAAAAAGAGATACTGTAAACTTTAAGGCATGGGAGCTTTACCAAAGAGGGTTAAATAGTCTTTATCTTATGAATAAAGAAAGTTTGAATGAAGCAGCAGATCTTTTTTCAAAGTCGATTGAAATAGATAATAATTTTGGGCAAGCTTATAGTTATCTTGCTTTTACAATTTCTCATTTTGTTTTTTTAGGTTTTTCAAAAAAACCTGAAGATGATATAAAAAACGCAAAGTTTTATGTGGAAAAAGCGTTAGATTGTGACAACCGTGACTCTCTAGCACATGAAATGCTTGCTAGAATTTATAGTTTATCTAAAAACCATGATCAAGCCGTAGAAGCTGCCAAAAAAGCTATTGAATGTAATGTTAATTCATCCTCGGCATATATGTTTTACGCCAGCGCACTAACATTTGCTAATAGATGTGAAGAAGCTTTGGAACCTATTGATCAAGCAATTAAATTAAGTCCAAGAGATCCAAGAACTTTTAATTTTTTAATGAATAAAGCTATGATTGTTGGAGAAATGGGCGATTTAAAATTAAGTGTTGACCTTGCAAGAAAAGCTGTAGCAATACCACAAGGTGATTTTAGACCTGCACTTATACTGGCTATATATTGTGCTAAGTCAGGTTTGCTAGATGAAGCTCAAAAAGCTATTGAAAGAGTTTTGGAAATTATTCCAAATTTTACACTTACCAAATTAAAAGAGAATTTTTTTTCTCATTTTGAAACTAAATTATTAGATAATTATGTTTTAAATTTGTCAAAGTTAGATGTACCTAAGTAATTATAGAATGGACTGTAAACAAAATAAGAAATCATAATATCATGAATTATAGCAATATTTTACCTCGACATACAAGCTATGAACTCCCAATTGCCGCTTACGGTGATGGATGCTATATAATTGATAAAAACGGTAAAAAATATCTTGATGGTTCGAGCGGAGCAGCTGTTTCATGCTTAGGTCATTCAGACCAAACAATCAATGATGCAATAATTAAGCAAGCTGAGAAATTGGGCTTTGCCCACACATCTTTTTTTACTAATGAACCTGCAGAAGAACTCGCAAAATTATTATCAACAAATTCACCAACAGGATTAGACAAAGTTTATTTTGTTTCGAGTGGATCAGAGGCTATTGAAGCTTCACTAAAATTAGCAAAGCAATATTTTAATGAAATTGGGAAACCAAAAAAACACAAAGTTATCTCAAGAAAACAGAGTTATCATGGTAATACATTAGGAGCGTTAGCAGTTGGAGGTAATGTACAAAGAAGATCTTTATTTGAAGATTTACTCATAGAAACTAGTTTGATTTCACCTTGTTATAAATATAGATTTCAGGATGCAAACGAAAGTGAAATTCAATATGGTTTAAGAGTAGCTAACGAATTAGAAGACGAGATAATTCGATTAGGTCCAGACAATGTTATGGCGTTTATTGCAGAAACAGTTGTTGGTGCAACAGCTGGTGCCTTAACACCTGTTAAAGGATATTTTGAGCGAATAAGAGAAGTTTGTACTAATTATGATGTTTTATTAATTTTGGATGAAGTCATGTGCGGTATGGGAAGAACCGGGCCACTCTTTGCGTGTGATGAAGAAAAAATTGTTCCTGATATAATAACTATTGCCAAAGGTTTAGGAGCTGGATATCAACCTATAGCTGCTATGATGTGTCAAAATTTTATTAATGACGCTATAAACCGCGGAAGTGGTTTTTTTCAACATGGACATACCTACCTTGGTCATCCCATCGCATGCGCCGCGTCCTTGGCTGTAGTAAATAAATTAGTAAAAGAAAACTTTCCTGAACAGGTTAGAAAAAAGGGGAAATATTTACAGAGAAGCCTTGAAATCGCGCTTGGTCAAAATCAGTATATAGGAGATATAAGAGGTAGAGGTTTATTTAAAGGTATTGAATTAGTCCAAAACAGAGATACAAAAGAGCCTTTTGCTAAAAACTTAAATATTGCAGGTAAAATTAAAAAAAAGGCTCTTGATTTGGGTCTAATATGTTATCCAATGCAGGGAACTGTAGATGGGACTGTGGGCGACCATATTTTAATAGCACCACCATTTATAATTAATGAAAATGAAATGAATGAAATTTCTCAAAAATTAAAAACTACTATTGAAAGCATCTGCAATTAAACTTGATTATAATTAAAATTTATATAATTAATTAAACATATATCTTAATTTTTATGAGAAATAATACATATGTATTTGCGTGTCGTCACAATAAAATGTCCAAACCAAGCTGCAAAAAAAGCCTTAAAATTATTATTTAAACAAGTCGTAATTGAACAGATGAAAGTTGGGCTTATTAAAGAAACAGTTATTGATATCTCTGATACTAATTTTTTAAATGTTAAATATTGGATTTCAAAATCTCATTTTGAAAAAGGAAGAAAAAATTGGCAAAAAGTTAGTCAAGAGTTAAATGAAATGGGAGCTATCGTATCGGCTGTTGGTGGAGAAGGTGAGATCAATCTTTCTGAAAATTTTCAAAATTATATTTAGCTAAACGCCCAAGAATTGTTGGGCAATCCTGCTTGTAAGCTTTGATGAAGGCCCATTCCAAACCGTCCTGCCTTTTTCAAGTATATAAAAATTATCAGCTAAACCTAATAATTGCTTTAACGATTTATCAATTATTAAAATTGATACTGACTTATTTTTTAAGACTTCTATTACTTTCCAAATCTCTAATCTAATAGTTGGAGATAAACCTTCAGTTGCTTCATCTAAAATTAATAATTTAGGATTGGTCATTAAAGCCCTTCCAATTACTAACATTTGTTGTTCGCCTCCTGATAATGAAAAGGCTATTTGATTTTTTCTTTCTTCCAATCTTGGAAATAAATTGTAAATAGCATCTAAATCCCACTCTCCATCAACAGCTGTAGCAATAAGATTCTCTACAACTGTTAAATTAGAAAAAGCCCTTCGTCCCTCAGGAACCAAACCTATTCCTAATTGAGCAATTTTATAACTAGAGCGTTTTATAAGTGAGATTTCATTAAAATTAATTTCACCTTCATATTTATTAATCAAACCACAAATGGATTTAATAGTAGTTGACTTCCCCATTCCATTTCTGCCGAGCAAGGCAACAATTTCACCTTGATTTATTTCTAAATTAACATCAAATAATGCCTGACTTTCTCCATACCAAGATTTAAGTGATTTTACTTTTAAAAGTTTATCCATTAAATTTCATAACCTAAATACACATCACGAACTAGGACATTAGATCTTATTTGGTCAACTGTTCCTGTGGCTACTATTTTTCCATAATTAATTACAGAAACTCTGTCAGCTAGAGCAAAAACTGCATCCATATCATGTTCAATTAATAAAATAGGTGAATTAGTTTTAATCTTTTTAAATAAGTTTATCATCATTTTCGTTCCACTTTCATCTAGACCTGCCATAGGTTCGTCGAACAAAAACACCTTAGGATCCATAGCAAGTGCTAACCCAACCTCTAGCTTTCTTCTATCACCATGACTAAGTTCAGAGGCTAGAATATTACTCTTATCCGAAAGCTCAATTTCCCTAAGAATCTTTTTAGCTTTCGCATCTAATTCTTTATTTTTTCTTATGCTTTTAAATAGCTGAAAGGTTTCTTTGGATTTATCAAGAAGTGATAAAATTATATTATCTAAAGCACTAAATTTTGGAATAATTGATGAAACTTGGAAAGTTCTAGATATACCTATTTTTGCTCGTTCAACATCATTGAGATCAGTTATATCTTCTTGATCCAAAACAATTGAACCTATGTCGTGCTTAACACTTCCTACAATTTGTTTAATCAATGTTGACTTTCCTGCTCCGTTTGGTCCAATTAAAGCATGAATTTCGTCAAAATTTAAGTCGATGGCTATTTCATCTGTAACCTTAAATGCTCCATAAGATTTTGATAAATTTTTTATATTTAAAATTTTATTTTTCATGTCTTAACTTCTTATCAAACAAACCTAAAATTCCTGATCGTGCATATAGTATTACTAAAATAAGGATTAAACCTAACCAAAATTGCCAGTTCTCTGTATATGATCCAAGGGTTTGCTCTAGTGCAATGAAAAAAGCCGCTCCGACTAAAGGACCATAAAGTCTAGCCATTCCCCCGAGAATGACAAATACCATTATTTCTCCAGAAGTATGCCAATCAAGAACAGTTGGACTCACAAATCTATTTAAATCAGTATAAAGCGACCCAGCTAAGCCTGTAATTGTTCCAGAAATAACAAAAACTAACAATTTTACTTTGAATGTTTCTATCCCCACTGATTTAACTCTCTCTTCATTTTGTTTAATTGCCTGAAAAGACATACCAAAGGGAGAATTGATTAATCTCAATGAAATAAAAATGGAAAATAAGAACCAAAATAGAGAAATTATATAAAAACTTAAGGGATCCATTGTGTTAAGCATCGGAAAGGAATTTCTCATATATATTGAAAGGCCGTCTTCACCGCCGTAATTAGGCCAACTAATTGAAAAAAAATATAACATCTGTGCAAATGCCAAAGTAATCATAATAAAATAAACACCACTAGTTCTTAAAGATAGTAGACCTATTATAAAAGAAAATAACGCACTTACTAAAATTACTATTGGCCAAATAATTAGCATTTCAGAACTACCAAAAACAACCAAAGGCCAGCTAAATAACACTTCATCATTTAAAGCGTGGAAAGATAATATTCCAGTAATATAGCCACCAATCCCAAAAAACGCTGCATGTCCTAAAGAAATAAGGCCGCAATAACCAAGTGCTAAATTTAAACCAACACCCGCAATACCAAGAATAACAACTTTTGTTGCCAAGGTTATAAAATAAGGTTCATCAAAAATAACACCAAAGGTAGGTATAAGTATGAGAAAAAACATAATCCATTTATTAAAAAATTTTTCAATAATCATGTTAACTTTTTCCAAACAATCCAGATGGTTTTATAATTAATATAAGTGCCATAAGAATATATATTAACATTGATCCTATTGAAGAACCTACCGAAGTTGCATTTGATGGTTCCATGAATACTTTCAACAACTCCGGTAAAAAAATGCGTCCAATAGTGTCTGTAACTCCAACTAATATAGAACCTACAAGAGCACCTTTAATTGATCCTATTCCTCCAATTACTATAACGACAAATGCTAAGATTAAAATTGGCTCACCCATTCCCACCTCAACTGATTGGATGGCTCCAATCATTGCTCCCGCCAACCCTGCAAGTGACGCTCCTATTGCAAACACAATGGTGTAAAGTTTTGAGATATCAACACCTAGCGCTGATATCATTTGACGGTCATTTTGCCCAGCTCTAATACGAATACCTAAACGTGTCTTTGTAATTAGAATGTAGAGACCTAAAGCAATTAGAAAACCCATAAATATTATAAACAATCTATATTTAGAATAAATTATATTATCAAAGATGGGTACTGTACCATTTAGTACATTTGGGATATTTAGGTACAAAGGAAATGCTCCAAAACACCACCTAACTCCTTCTGAAAGTAACAATATTAGAGCAAACGTTGCCAAAACCTGGTCTAAATGGTCCCGTCTGTACAAACGTCTTATAATTATAATTTCAATTAAAACACCTGCAATTGCTGCTCCAGCAAGACTGGCTAATAAAGCTAACCAGAAAGATTCAGTTAATGCTGCAATTAATGCAGCACTAAAAGCTCCAATCATATAAAATGATCCGTGGGCCAAATTTATTAGACCCATTACACCAAAAATCAATGTCAAACCAGCAGACATAAGAAACAACATAGTTCCAAATTGTATACCGTTCAAAAGCTGTTCAAAAAATAATATAAGCGTCATTTAGGGATTATTCGTATTAGGTGATTTCATTAAGAAATCACCTAGACATTTTATTTACATCTTACAATCAGAAACATACGCATTTGAATGATCTTTTAGTCCGACTGAAACGATTTTATTAGTGAGAGTTTTACCTTCTTTAATCACTTCACGAACATAAATATCCTGAATTGGATGATGATTTGTGTCAAAACTAAATTTACCTCTAGTAGATGAAAAATCTGCCTTTCTTAGAGCGTCTCTAAATTTATCCATATCTTTAATTTTAGCCTTGGACATTGCTGATATCAAAAGTTTACCAGTATCATAACCTTGAGAAGCATATAATGAAGGAAGTCTTCCATATTCACTTTTAAAATCACTTACAAATTTTTTGTTTGCAGCGTTATCTATATCTTTTGACCATTGAGAGGTATTTTTAACACCCAATGCTGCGTCTCCAACAGCTTTCAATATACCTTGATCAAAGGAAAATGCAGGACCAACTATAGGAAGTTTAATACCTGATTGGGAAAATTGTTTCATGAAACCAATCCCCATTCCACCTGGAAGAAAGAAAAACACACTATCTGCACCTGAAGCTCTTATTTGTGCAATCTCTGCTGCATAATCTTTTTGTCCTAACTTGGTATAAATTTCACCAGCTAACTTGCCTTTAAAAAATCTTTTATACCCTGTAAGGGCATCTTTACCTGCTGGATAATTAGGAGCAAGAATGAAAGAATTTTTGAAACCAGCAGAATTTGCATAACCACCTGCTGCTTCGTGTAAATTGTCATTTTGCCAAGCCACATTAAAATAATTTTTATGACAACCCTTTCCCGCTAGTTTGGATGGACCAGCATTGGGTGACAAATAAAACTTACCTTGATTTACAGTAGCTGGTACAACTGCCATTGCCAAATTAGACCATATAATTCCAGTAAGAACATCTACTTTGTCTGACTGTATCATTTTATCTGCTAATTGAACTGCAATGTCCGGCTTACGTTGATCATCTTTAGTTATTACCGAAATATTTTTGTTGCCTTTTACCGCAAGCATAAAACCATCTCTAACATCAATACCTAAACCGGAACCTCCACCTGATAAAGTAGTTATCATTCCAACTTTTACCTTATGCCCATCAGCAAGTGTTGAGGATGCCGCCATTACCAATAACGCTCCTAAAGTAGTTGTAAACTTTCTCATCTTTTACCCCCTAGTTAACCTTTAAAATAAGAATCAAAAATTACATAATTATTCACTTAAAGGCAAAGTAATAAAAATGTTTTAGCTAGATGATTTAAAAATCTATGTCCATTCCGTTAATAGAAAAAGTCTTACCGTTAAAGCCTTTATCCATTTTTTCAATCTCGGTCATATTTTCACTGTCTACTCTTTTATAAGGATTTTTTTTCATTTGCTCTAAGCGAGTTTCTTTTTGTGAAAGATTGATGTCTTGTTTTTTTAGTTTCTTTTTTATCCATTTTATCATTTTATTTTGACACTTCCTGGCTTGCCACCTGACAATGAGTTAATTTTTTAAATCTGTAACTAGCAAAAATTTTATATGTAATCTTAGCTAATGAATAAATGACAGGAAGACTTACAAAAATAGACAATATATTCCAAAACCTTAATTTACTCCAAATCAAAATAAAAGCGTCTACACCAATCTTAACATTAGCGTTTTGATCTATCGCATGTAAATACATTAAAGCATCATATTGAGATACTTTAATAAGCTTTAAGTCATCTGGTTTGGTTGCAATGTCATACCATTCAAAAATATTCTTTGGAGCAATTTTTTTATAGTAATTGATTTCCTTGCTACAAAGACCACATTTACCATCATAAAAAACTTTAGTTAAATTCATTTTTAAAACCTATATTAATTTTGAAACATTTACTGCAACATTAGATCCTGAGCCAATTAAATTGGACCACATATTTTCAAAAACACTGTTTTTATCTAATCCCTTCTGCATTTTGGCATCATTTTGGTGCTCAACTTCTTCATCACAACACATTTCTAAAACTTTTAAGAGATCAAAAGAAATTGATTTTTTATATAAAAATTCTATTTGCTCTCGATAATGTTGTTCTACGAAGCTCTCAACTGATTGTATAGTAACACAAAAAAATCTATAACCTAGCAAAGCCGAAATAAATCCCAAACTAAACCCTAGAATTCTCCACAAAATTAAAAGTTTACTTTTACTTTTGTTAGATAATAGGTGGTTCATAATAATTAAATGATTTTTTTCTGTTTGATAATGTTCTTTTGACATTACCTTAATTTTTTTATTCCAAAAAATACACTTGGCACCTAGGTATATCCAAACAGCACCTGTCTCACCTGCATGATTAGATCTCATCCAACCAACCATATTCTTTGGTATAGAAATATCAGAGGCGTTATATTTTTCAATTAATTGAAAATTATTCATATAAGTTATAAATTCTTGTTTAATAATTATTCGAAATTATTACTTATTATAATTTTTTAAATTTTCAATAATTTACTTTAACTATTTTAAATTTTATTTTCAGAATGGCATAATATTTGCAATTTTTTGATAAATATGGAGTTTTAAATTGGAACCACTCTCAATAATTTCTGTAATTTTTCAATTGGCAAGTGCTGCTCCTCAAATTGACAACTTTCTTATGCAAGACGAAAAGAAAATTTATACCAGGACTGAGACAATAGAACTTTACAGAACTAATATGAAGCCTTACTTCAAAAAATACTCTAATGATAAGAACAAATAAGTTTTTTTAATTAACTAATTAAACAATAACTCATTATATAGCCTCTGTTATACTTGACTCATATTTTTATTTCGTAATAATCAATAATTCATTTGATAAGTATTTTGAATAACTTCAAATTACAAAAGATTTTAAATGGGGATAAGAATATTTTATTCTTAACTACTAATGTTATTATAACATTAAACATCCAGCATATGCTGGTTAATCATTATGGAGGAAATTAAATGATTAAATCTACTACACTATTTAAGTTTGGTACTGGTATAGCTGCTATAGTATCTGCTATAGCCTTTACAACTGCTCCAACTTTAGCCGCTAAGAAACCTGCGATTGAAGTTGTGACTCACGCAGGAGCAGGTGGTGGTACTGACGTCAACTCAAGAATGATGATGCTTCGTTCCAGAAGGACATTGAAACAAGACATGGTAGTTGTAAATAAGAGAGGTGGCGGTGGTGCCGCAGCAATGAATTATTTTATGACAAGGCCTGCTGATGGAAATACTATATTAACTTTTACTGTTGGTCATGCAATTACTATGGCTATGGGTAAAACAAAGCTAAAAGTTGAAGATATGGCGCCTATCTCTCGAGGAACAAACGATCCTCAAATATTAATGGTTAATTGTAAAAAAAGCCCTTACAAAACACCGGAAGATTTTGTGGCTGGCATGAAAAAGGGTGACAAGATAACTTTTGGCGGCACTCATACTGGTACTATTGACCATATAACTGTTTTTCTTTGGGCAAAGAGACTTGGTCAAAAAATGCCTAAATACATACCATATAAGGGTGGAGGTGAACTAGCTACTAGACTAGTTGCAGGAGAAGTCGATGTAGGAACACTTAACTTGTCAGAAGCCGCGGCACCGGTCGAAGCTGGAGATATTTGCCCACTTGTCATTTTAGCTGAAAATGGAATGGCGCCAATACCTAAGGCTAAGACAGCTAAGTCAATGGGTATTGATCTTGTTCTTTCAACTACTAGAGGCTTTGTAACTCATGCTGGTGTTGATAAAGCAAGAGTTGCTGACATGGAAAAAGGGATTCAAAAAGCTATGAAACATTCAATGTACCAAGCTTATCTCGCAAATTCTGGTTTGGACAGTACGTCTCCACAACCATCTGGTCCTTGGGGAAAGCAAATTGCATTTATGGTAGGTGAATTTGGTCCTGCTCTAAAAGAAATGGGCTTATTGAAATAATTAAAGAAGATAAAAGACCTCTCAAATTTGAGAGGTCTTTGTTTGAAATATATGAAAAATAAAATTTATCTAATTCCATTAATACTGGCAATTTTTTCATTGTCAGTTATAGCAATTTCTCTTCAGCTTGATACATCTCCTGAAATGATTGTAGGTGACAGTATGCAAGCTAGATCTTTTCCAATTTTTTTAATGGTTTTGAAATTGTTTTTACTTGGAATTCTAACTTATCAATTTTATAAGAATAAACCTAAAGCTGTATCATTGGAAAAATATCATACTTGGGGAAGTATGTTATTATTTCTGCTCTTTTATTTGTTGACCGTATACACAGATATGTTTATCGGGATCTTTGTTGTAATTTTTTTAATGAGTATTTTGTGGGGAGAAAAAAGATTATGGGTTGCATTTTTAACTGCCACGGTTACACCAGGTTTAGTTTTTTTATTATTTGACTTTGTACTTAAAATAAGGTTCCCACGAGGTATTCTTATGAATCTTTATTATGGTTAGGATATTATAATGTTTGAACAGGCAATATCTGCAATGGCGTCAGTTATGGTTGACCCCTACTTATTAGGATTAATTTTTGCTACCACAGTTCTAGGTGTTATAATAGGTGTCCTACCAGGGTTGGGAGCAACTACAGGTGCTGCTTTACTATTGCCGTTTACTCTTACAATGGACCCAGTCCATGCAATTGCAGTTCTTGCTACGATATATGTTTCTGCTACATTTGCTGGTTCAATAACCGCGATTTTAATAAATACCCCTGGTACCTCAGCTGCGGCAGCCACTACCTTCGATGGATATCCTCTTGCACAAAAAGGCGAAGCTGGCCGAGCTCTAGGTATTGCGGTGATATCAAGTACTGTTGGAGGTATCTTTTCCGTTCTAATACTATGTTTTGCCGCGCCTTTATTGGCTAGGGTTGCTTACGAGTTTAGATCTCCAGAATATTTTGCACTAACAGTTTTTGGGTTATCCATGTTAGCCAGTATTAGTGCAGGAGGTGCTGTTAAAAATCTAATCGGTGGGATTTTTGGAGTTTGGCTTTCTACAATAGGCGCTGAACGTGTAACTGGAATTGAAAGATTTATGTTTGGGAATTATGAATTGTATGAAGGTCTTCATTTTGTTCCAATATTTATTGGTCTTTTTGCTATCTCTGAACTTTTAGTCCAATCAAAAACAGTTGATAAAATTATTAAAACTGTGAGTATGAAAGCTGTAAAACTCCCAACAAAAGAGGATTATAAAAAGATTTGGAAAACTATCTTGAGGTCCTGTGGAATTGGAACATTTATAGGTGTTTTGCCTGCTGAAGGTGCAACTGTAGCATCAATGATTGGTTATTCTGAAGCCAGACGATGGTCTAAGAATAAAAAAGAATTTGGTAAAGGTTCAATTGAAGGTATAGCTGGTGCTGAAGCCGCTAATAATGCTGCAACTGGGGGCGCAATGGTGCCAACAATGGTACTAGGAATACCCGGTAGTGGTACAACCGCAATAATTTTAGTTGGTCTAATGGTTCATGGGCTTAGACCAGGTGTTTATTTGTTTACTGAACAAGTTGAAAAGGTCTATCAAATTTTTGGATCTATGTTTGTAGCAAACGTAATGTTTATGCTGATGGGACTATATGCAGCTAAATTGTTTGCAAGGGTATCCTTAGTGCCAACCCAAATTCTATGGCCAATAGTTTTTGCATTATCGGTCATTGGTGCCTATGCTTTCCAAGGACAACTTTTAGATGTATGGTTGGCTTTGATTTTTGGTGTAATTGGTTTTTTTGCAAGAAGACATGGTTTCTCGGTTGCTCCAATTGCCGTTGGTTTAATATTAGGAGAAATGGTGGAGACTAACCTACAACATTCTTTAAAAATGTTTGATGGTCAGTGGTGGTTGATCCTTACCCAACCTCTAGCGCTTATGTTTCTAATTTTTGCATTTCTAGGTTTATGTGGACCAATGATTTTTTCATGGATAACAAAGCAAAAAGATTAAATCTTTGTAAAATAACCACTCATTTTTATTGCACTCCATATAAGGTTTAATGCTATTAAAGTCAGGACAATATTTAGTACTAATTTAAAATATTTTTTACCAAATTTTACTAAAATTTTTTTACCAATTACTGTTCCTATAAAACCACTTACAATCATTGCAGTAATTAGCAGAACATAATCGGCATAAACAAAACCTACAAAGCCAAATATTACTACCTTTATAAAATGTTGAATCGTCATTAACGCTGAGTGAGTAGCTGTATGTTTCACTGGCTCTAATTTCATAGTCTTTACCATGCCTGCTACTAAAGTTCCTGAAGCTCCAAAAAACATTGTAAAAAAGCCAGAAAATATTCCACCAAACACTAAGTGGGTTGACCCAATAGCTGGGATTTTCCCAAAAACAGACCAAATAATAAATAAAGCAACAATTAATTGAAGTAACCAAGGCTCTATTTGAACAAAAAATGTTCCACCAATAAAAGATCCTAGAACAGTTCCGATACTAAAAGGAGCTAACACATCCCTCTTTACATCTTTTAGAAATATAAGGGTTCGACCGAAATTAGATCCTATTTGAACAATACCGTGTATTGGTAACAAAGCAAAAGGCGGGAGTTTAATGGCTAACAAACCTATTAGGATGGCTCCACCACCAATTCCAAAAGCAGAACTTATAAAAGAGGTCACCATACTCGCAAATATTAAGAAGTATATTGTGAACTCTGAAAGTTCTCCTGGCATTTCAAACATTTCAATCCTTTAAAGCATGAGGAGGTGGAGCAAAGTAACGAGGCATTTCTCCTACTGATTGAACATTTACTTCTACCAAAACAGGACCTGTAAATTTCACAGCTTCATCCAATTTTTTTTCTAATTCATTAGCATTATCAATTCTCTTATATTTCATTTTTGCAACTTTGGCTAAATCTTCAAAATTTGGACCTATCAAATCCGCATAAAATTTTCTTCCACCATACATGCTTTCTTGAATATGTTTTATAACACCATATCCCTGATCGTTCATAACTAGAAAAACTACATCACAATTAGTTTCAGCAGCTGTCCACAAATCAGGAAGGTTCAACATAAAACCTCCATCACCGCACATAGCTATGGTTTTTTCTCCTTTGATCCCAACAGACGCTCCAATAGCAAGAGCCATTCCAGGACCAATTGCAGCCCCAACTGGATAAATATTTTGTTCTGGTTTATTAATTTGCATAGAACGATTGCCCCACATACTATTAGAAATTGTTACGTCTCTTACCCATCTTCCATTTTCAGGAAGTACTCTTCTTATAATTTCTGGAAAGTTTTTGTAAGCACCAAGATTATTTTTATAAGATTCTAAAATTTTAATTTTTAGTTCTGAAACTTCATTTATCCAGTCATCATCTACAAGAATAGTGTTTGATAGTCTATTAGCAAGTTCTCCCAAAACCATTTTTGCGTCACCACAATGAAAAAGGTTAGTTTTGTATGTTCTATTTTCTGCATCAGGATCAATGTCAATTTGAATAATATTGTCCGGAAGTTTTAAAGACATATCTCTAGTTTCGTGTCCTCTTAATCTACTTCCAACAACTATCATTAAATCAAGAGTTTTATAAAAATCTTCTATTAGAGGTACAGCATTAAAAGCACCCATACTCATTTTATTACTTTCAGGAACAACACCTCTTCCTAATGTACTAGTAACAACTGCAAAACCAATTTCAATAAATTTTTCTACTTCATCTTTTGCAAATTTTGCCCCATTACCTACCCAAAGTATTTTTCTTTTAGATTTTTTTACTATGTCTTCTATCTTATCTAAAGATGAAATATCACCTATTTGTAAATTTATGCTTGGCGATTTAATTTGATCTAATTCTGATGGCCTTTCAATAAAAGTCCTTTGAATATCTATTGGTATTTCAACAGACACAGGTCCCATTGGAGGAGTTAGAGCAGCAGTAGTAGCTTCCATTAATTTTGTAATAACGTCTTCTAGTTTGCTTATTCTAATTGCTTTCTTAGAAATAGATTTCAACATACCCAACTGATCAGGAACATCGTGAACTGTTCCTTGGTTTTTATCTAAATTTTCTGTTGCTGTTTGACCAGTAAAATGAAGTACTGCTGAACCTGCAAATCGAGACTCAACTAAAGCTCCTGCTATATTTGCTGCCCCAGGTCCAGTACTAGTAAAGACAACTCCAAGACCATTTGTAGCTCTTGCGTAACCATCTGCCATATGACCTGCGCCCATTTCACCTCTTGCAGGTATCATTTGTATATAGTTTCTTCTACCAATAGCATCTAGCATAGGTATGTTATGGACTGAAACCACACCAAAAACATCTTTCACACCTATATGATATAAAAATTCTGAAACTAAGTCTCCCACATTATATTCTTTCATAATCCCACCCCTTTTGACTTAACATGTTAAAAATCTTATATTTAATTTTTAATATTGTTAAGATTAAACTAATGATTGAGTTATTTAAATGGATAATACTGTAGACGCAAAAACAGTTAAGTCTTGGATTTCGGATGATAACGAGATTGCGTTTATTGATGTGAGAGAAATTGGCCAACATACTAAAGGTCATCCTTTTTTTTCTATTTCAATTCCATTTAGTACTTTTGAAATCAACATAGAAACACTTCTCCCAAATAAAAATGTTCGCGTTGTATTATTTGATGATAACAATGGAATATCCGAGTTAGCCTACAAACAAGCAAAGGCTTTAGGCTATTCTAAAATTTTAATTTTAAAAGAAGGTGTTAAAGGTTGGTTGGGAGCCAAGTTCAAATTATTTGATGGCATTAATGTACCTAGTAAAAGTTTTGGTGAATTAGTTGAACACAAGTATCGCACACCTTCAATTACCCCCAAAGAATTATTCCAAAAACAGAAAAAAAAAGAAGATATAATCATATTAGATGGGCGACCATTTGAAGAGTATAATAAAATGAGTATTCCAGAAAGTATTTGTTGCCCTAATGCCGAAATACCGTACAAAATTTCATCAATAATCAAAAATTCAAAGACTGACATAATTATAAATTGTGCAGGCAGAACTAGATCAATTATTGGGGCCCAAACGTTAATAAATTTTGGTATAAAAAATAAAGTCTACGCCTTAGAAAATGGAACTCAGGGTTGGGTTTTATCTAACTTAAAATTGGATAATAACAAAACAAATTTTCTCGACATTCCGCCTAAAGAAAACGAAAAAGAAAAGCTAAAAAGTGAAATTTCAAATTTGTTAGATAAAAATTATATAAAAGTTATTGATTTACCAAAAGTTCAAGATTTAATAAAAGATGAAACAAGATCTACTTATATTTTCAACGTGAAAACAGATTTATCTCCTGAAAAATTTGTTCCAGGAATAAGAAATGTCCCTGGGGGTCAACTGGTTCAAGCTACAGATAATTATGTTGGAGTACTAAAGTCACGAATAATACTTTTTGATGAGGGCGATCTTGTGAGAGCAGGAACAACAGCACTTTGGCTTAAAAAAATGAATTTTGAGTGTTATGTTTTTCGAGGCATAGAAAAAGAAATAAATACATTAAATATAAAAGATTACGCTAAATTCAAGAATATATCAGTTACTCATATAAGTTTGAATGATATAAAAGCATCAGTTACAACTATTATTTTTGATATCCGTAAAAGTATTGATTATTGCAAATCAAGGCTGAAGAATTCTATTTGGTTAAATAGATCGGCACTAAAACAAAATACATCTAACTTGATTAAAAATATAATTATAGTTTTCGATGACATAGGTAAGGTAAGTCTGATTGTTAAGGATCTAAAAGAAATATATCCAGAAATTCAAATCAAAGTATACCATTGGAATAAGGAAGAAATTTTTAAATACCCTGAATGTTTAGATCAAAACATAATTGAATTAGACAAAAAGTTTATAGACTTTAACTTTCACACCTACATGCGTCATAAGGGAAATAAAGATCACGCAAGGCAATATTTGAAATGGGAAATAGATCTATTAGACAAAATGGATAAACAAGAAATTAATTTTTTTAAAATCGGAAATATAAATGCTGAAAGCTGTTAATGTTTAAAGATAATGGAAAACCTTTATCAGGTATTCGTGTAATAGAACTTGGTCAAATTGCAGCAGGCCCATTTGCATCTTCATTATTAGCAGATCTTGGCGCAGATGTTATAAAAATTGAAAACCCTAAAGGAGGTGATGGAATGAGACAATGGCCTCTATTAAATATTTCTCAACAAAAAAACAATGAAGCTTATAGTGAAAACTTTGCTTCAGTAAACCGTAATAAATGGAGCGTAGCTCTTAATATCAAGGATCCTTCTGATGTAAGTCTACTGAAAAGACTTATTTCCAAAGCAACAATATTAATTGAAAATTATCGTCCAGGTGTTTTGAAAAAACTTGGCCTTGGTTATGACGATTTAAGAAAAATTAACAAAAAGTTAATATATTGTTCTATTTCTGGTTATGGTCAGACAGGTCCTTATTCTGATAAAGGGGCTTTTGATGTAACCGTTCAGGCTATATCTGGAATAATGAGCGTTACTGGAGAAAAAGATACTTCTCCAGTTAAATGCGGAGTTCCGATAGGTGATTTTTGTACGGGTTTGTATGCTAGTTATACTATTATGGCTATGCTTAGAAGAGTTGAACAAAGTGGTGAAGGAGTACACATAGATTGCTCTATGATTGGCAGCCTTTTAGGAATATCTGCTCTTCAAACAAGTGAATATTTTGGAAATAATAAAGCACCAGAAAAGCTTGGATCTGCTCACTCTAGAAATGCTCCATATCAAGCATTTAAAGCGTCTGACGCTTTTTTTGTAATTGCAGCAGGAAACGATAAGCTTTGGTTTGAAGTTTGCGAAGCTGTTGAAATGGAACATCTTAAGAATGACACCCGTTTTAAAACACAATCTGATCGAGCTAAAAATCAAGATGAGTTGTCAAAAATACTTACTAAAATGTTTATTAAACATAATGTGAAACATTGGTTGAGAGAAATGGACAAAAGAAAAGTTCCTTGTGCGCCTATTAATAATTTTGAAACTATATTAAAAGACAAACACATAAAACATTTGGAAATAGTAAAACCTATTACTTTACCAAATGGCTCCCAAACATACAGTGTTGCTTTTCCTATTTCAATTGAGGGCGTTGAAACAAAAGATTTAAAAATGCCTCCAGAACTTGGTGAACATAATGAGGAAGTAATTTGTGAATGGTTAAATTAGTTATGAATACAAAATCAACTCCAGTTATAATTGAACATCAAGAGAATATAACTTGGTTCCGTTTAAATAATCCTTATCGTCTCAACGCTTTAAACTCTCAAATGATTCAAATTATGACTGATGGTATAAACGAAGCGCTCCAAAAAAAAATTAAACTATTAATTTTTAGCGGTGAAGGACGAGCTTTTTCTTCTGGCTTTGACTTAAGTAATCTCCAAAATGAAAGTGATGCAGACCTTCTTTATCGTTTTGTTAAAATTGAAGAATTACTTCAAATGATTTATAAATTACCAATTAGTAGCCTAGCTCTTGTTCATGGCAATTGTTTTGGTGCTGGCGCAGATATTGTTTCTGCATGTCAACACAGGGTTGCTTCACCAGAAACAACTTTTCGTATGCCGGGACTACAGTTCGGAATAGTACTTGGTACAAGAAGGTTGTCTAGATTGGTTGGAAGAAAAAATGCTATAAATTTTCTCGAATCGTCTCGAATTTTTAATTCCGATGAAGCCCTTAAAAGTGGCTTTTTAACAAGTATTTGTGAAGCAGATAATTGGAAATCAAAGATTAAAGAAATAAGCTTAGAAGCCTTTAATCTTAATTATGAATCGAAATCTAAATTAATGTCAGAGACTTTAGATGATAAAGATTTAAACAACGATCTTGCAGCATTAGTTAGATCTGCATCAAAACCAGGTTTAGTTAAAAGAATTAGAGAATTTATAGATACTCAAGTTAAAGATAAATAAAGTATATTGCGAAAATTTTGATCTGTCTCAAGATACTTTTATGTTCGATCTTTTAATATTATCTAAATTTTCACCTTCTATTCTAAGCAATCTTACGGGATCTTTCCTTACAGGAGAGTGAACATGGCCAATATCATAAAAATGAACATCACCAGCTTTCATAGTATAAGTTTTTTTTGGTTTAACATAAATGATATCATCTGAAGATGTATCATTAGTAATCTCCCAATCTGTCATTTCTGTTTCACCAGATGCTTGCCCGTAAATTGCCCAACTTGGTCCATGATCGTGAGGAGTTCCTAGAGCCTCAGTATCATATACGTGGCCGCAAACACAAAATCCTGTATCCTTGTCTTCATAAAGTATCTGTCTAGGAAGTTCACCATTTAATCGATCAGGAAGGTTCTCTGCTATAAAGTTTTGATCCATTAAGGCTTTTGAAACAAAGTAACAAATTTTATCTGAGCCATTTTGAATTTGGTCATTGACAAGTATTTCTTTTATATCAACAACTAAATCATTCAGAGTGTAAGGCATCTATCCCTCCAACTAAAAATAAAATTACAAGTTTTATCATTATTTACCCCATTGTAACGCAATTGGGTTGTATTTTTTAACTAAGTTTATCAAACCTTTTTTAGCGTTTTCTTCTAAATCCGGAATAGGATGTCTACAAAAATCAGAATTTATTACACCGCCTTCTTTCATAACAACCTTTGTAGCTCTGAAGCCACATTGTCTATTTTCATAATTAATTAATGGTAATATATGATTATATTGATTTTCAGATTTTTGAGCGTTTCCTCCAAGATAATCTAAAACTATTGGCCTTATTAAGTCTGGTATCATTGCTGAACTCATATTTCCAGTTGCTCCAGCTTCTAAATCAGCAAATAATGTTATTCCTTCTTCTCCATCAAAAGGTCCTTCTATAAAATCTCCACCTTCATTTACAAGAACTCTTAATTTTGCAGCTGCTTGAGCACACTCAATTTTAAAACATTTCACCATTTCAATTTCTTTGGCCATCTTTATTAAAAGAGGCACAGGTAAATCTATTCCGGATAAAGGTGCATCTTGCACCATAATGGTGACACCTACTTCACCAACTTTAGCAAATTGTTCAAATGTTTGCTGAGGAGAACCTTTCATTAGAACCCCATGATAGGGTGGCATCATCATGAGCATTTCACCACCAAGTTCTTTTACTAATTTAGCTCTTGAAAAAGCTATATCAGTAGAAAAATGACTTACTGTTGTAATAACTGGAACCCTGCCATCTACATGTTCTATACATAGCCTTGTCAAAATTTCTCTTTCTTCATCAGACAATAAAAATTGCTCAGAATAATTTGCCAATATACAAATACCGTCAACCTGTTGATCAACCATACAGTCAATTACCCTTTTCATACCCTCTTTATCAATTTCACCGTTAGGTTTGAAAGGAGTTGGAGCTACAGGCCAGCAACCCTTAAAATCATCATTAGCCATTTTGATTCCCTTTAATACGAAATTAGATGATAATTAAATATTTATGTTTTGCCAAGTATCAACAGTAATGCCCTGTTCTCTAAGCTTGTTTTTTTGGATTTTACCTGTTTGAGTTTTAGGAAATTCTTCCATAATTCTTAAATATTTAGGGATAGCAAATTTTGCTAAGTTGCTTTTTGCTAAAGTTAATAATTCTACAAAATTTATGGCAACATCTTTATTTGCCATCAAAGCTACCATGACCTCATCTTCCATTCCTTCACCACCATCCGCCGAAACTGCATATGCAGCGGCTTCAGTGATATAAGGAATTTCTAGAAAAGCTTGCTCTACTTCATAGGAAGAAATATTTTCACCTCTACGTCTTATACAATCTTTTAATCTATCTACAAAAGTAAAATGACCAGAAAATTCTCTAATACCTGCATCTCCAGTATGGAACCAAAAATTTCTCCAACTCTCTATCGTTTTTTCTGGCATACCCATATAACCAGACATAAAACCAAACGGCTGCTTTGGCCTTACCATTATCTCTCCAACTTCACCATCATTTACTTTAGAATCATTTTCAGGATTTCTTATTTCAACCTCAAAGTATTTTTCGTAAACCTTTCCACATTTTCCATTTCCAATTTCATTTTTCATACCATAAATAGGAATGTTGACTTCAGTCATTCCATAAAGTGGCAAGACTTGTTTGACACCAAATCTCTGTCTAAAAATTCTTTCAGGTTCACTTGGCAATGGTGCTGATCCAATGACAGCTAATTTATGATCCTTATCATATTCAGATGGAGGTTGAGCAACTACGAATGCAGCTATTGCACCTAGCATATTTGTGTGTGTGACGTCATATTTTCTTATATCTTTTAGCCAATGAGATGCAGAAAATCTGTTTCTTATTATTGCTTTAGCACCAGTAATTATACAGGCTAAAAGCTGCATAAATAAACCATTTGCATGAAATAATGGAAGAGAAATATAGAAAACATGATCGTGTTTTAAATCGTAGTTTTCAATTGTTCCAATCGCAAATAAAACACAGTGCGCATTTGGCATCATAACACCTTTAGATGGTCCTGATGTTCCACTGGTAAACATGCTACATACATTATCACTTAGCTTGCCAAATATTACTTCATTTTCATTTATTATTTCTTTGTTTTTTAATTTACTACAATTTAATATTTTTACATCTAACTTATTATTATTTTTTAGATCATTTACTTCATCAAAAATTAAATTATCTACGATTACATGTTTTGACTTTGAAGTATTAATTTGATGTAATAGACCTTTACCCTTAATCGCAGTGTTTAGAGCTACAAACATAACTCCAAGGAAATTAGACGCTATCCAATATAAAATAAATTCCTTAGGATCTTCAATCATAACTGTAAGATTATCTCCTGCTTTCAAGCTCAAGTTTTTTAAAATTCTAGCTTTCTGCAAAGACTTTATTTTTAAATCTTCAAACGTCCACTCATAACCATCTGTAAATTCTATAATTTTTCTGTTAGGATGCTTCAAACATTGAGTCAAAATAATTTCAGGAACTCTCCAATGCTCTGTTTTTGAAATTTCCTTAAATAAAAATGGATTCTGTTTACCCATAATTACTTTGAAGCCTCCCTATTTAAAATTATTATAATTTTGTAAGATATGAATTTATTATTGAATTTAGCTCTTTTGGTCTTTCAGATTGAAGAAAATGTCCACAATCAAGAATATGAGTTTCACAGTTTTTAAGAAGATCAACAAATTTTAATCCTGATTTCAACGGTGTCATTTGGTCATTTTTAGCTAGAACAGCTAAAGCAGGTATATTAATCTTTTTTGAAGCTTCCACCCCACTATTATAGTTGTTAATAGAATTTAAATCATGTTGCAGGGCATCTGCCGTATTCATTTTCATTATATTATTACCCTCACCATAGTGTGAGTGACCCGGCCAATTATTAGTAGACATGTCACCATCTATTCCATGTCCCCAAGTTACCATCATCTTTGAAGCTTTTTGAGGATCCTCTTTTGAAAGATCTAATAAAAATTGGTTAACTGGTATTTGATTTGATCCTGCAATAAAAATTATTCCTTTTAAAAAGTTTGGGTAAAGTCTATTTAATTCAAGGCCTACTAAGCATCCTTGTGAGTGACCTACAACAACTAATTCTTGAACTTCCAGTTCAACTAACAACTCATAAACCCAATTAGCATTATCCTTAATTGAATTTAAGGGTTTTCCTTTAGAAAACCCGTGACCTGGCATATCAGGAACAATTATAGAATATCCCTTAAAAGCAAAAAATCTGGCTTGTTGAACAAAACTTAGATGATTTTGACCTGATCCATGTAAAAAACAAATGGTAGTTTTATTACTATCTAAACTTCTACCACCAGTTCCAATATATGTTTCATTACCTTTAAAATAAATTCTCATAAAATACCTATTTATTTAGTTTTTTTAAAGCCTTAAAACCCTTTTCAAAATCTTTTTTGATATCTTTAACATCTTCCAAGCCGACAGAAAGCCTTATCATATCGTCAGTTAATCCTCCTTCTTTCATAGCTTCTGCACTTAAATGAGAATGAGTTGTGCTCCCTGGATGAATTAGAAGTGTCTTAGCATCACCAACATTTGCCAAATGAGACGCTAACTTTACAGATTCTATAAATACTTGCCCAGCTTTTCGTCCACCCTTAATTCCAAATACTATTATAGAACCAGATCCTTTAGGTAAGATTTTTTTTGCTATTTCGTGATCAGGATGTGTATCTAAATCAGGATGTTTAACCCAAGCGACAGATTCATGATTACTAAGAAAATCAAGAATAGAGTGAGTGTTTTCAATATGTTTTTTCATTCTCAAAGGTAATGTTTCTATCCCCTGCATTAAATGGAACGCATTTGTGGGAGAGAGAGAAGGACCAAAATTATACATTCCTTCTGCTCTAATTTTAGCTATTAATGCAGATGGTCCAAATTCTTCCCAAAAGCTTATACCTCCCAAGGCAAAATGTGGTCCCGAAATAGTTGGATATTTATCTTTGTCACTCCAATCAAAGTTTCCACCATTTACAACGGCACCTCCAATAGCAATGCCATGCCCACCCAGCCATTTTGTTAGTGAATGAATAACAATATTTGCTCCATACTTAAATGGTTGCATCAAATATGGTGTATTAAAAGTGGCATCAAGGACCAGAGGAACATTTTTTCTTTTACATATTTCTGCAATTGTTGGGACATCCATTATATCTAATCCAGGATTTCCAATCACTTCACCAAAAACTAGTTTTGTGTTGGGTTTTATAGCGTTCTCAATAGCTTTTGGATCATTTGGGTTTACAAAATCCGTATTTATACCAAAACGAGGCATAGTATGCTGAAGTAAATTTATATTAGCGCCATACATTTTGCTTGAAGCTACTATATGATCACCACTACTACATATTGCTGAAACTACTAAGTGCATTGCTGCCATTCCACTGGAACATGCAAGGGCACTAGCCCCACCCTCTAATGCAGCTAATCTCTGTTCAAGAGCTGCAACAGTAGGATTTGAAATTCTAGTATATAAATGCCCACCAACTTCCATATTGTATAGAGAAGCTGCCTCTTCAGTGCTTTTAAAAACATATGATGTAGTTTGATAAATAGGAACAGCACGAGATCCAGTTTCTTTGTCAGGGATATGACCTGCATGTAAAGAAAGGGTATCAAACTTATAATTTTCGCTCATAATAGTTCCTTGAAATAAAATTTAATATTTTATGTATAACTTATTTCGTAGAAGTGAAAAATATAAAATTTCAACACCCTAGAAATCTGTTTTATTTAAGTAGATGATTTTCATTTCGGCTATAATTTAAATTTGAGGAATTAAATGGTTTTCCTTAGATCTTTGCGAATAATTTTACCTGTTGTTGTCATAGGTAATTCTTCTACAAATTCTATAATACGCGGATATTCGTGTGCTGCCAATTTTACTTTAACATCATTTTGGATACTAAGTTTAAGATCTTTATTTTGTGTTAAAATATCATTTTTATTTCTTGGAATAATAAAAGCTTTGATTATATTACCTCTGACTTTATCCGGCACCCCTATGACTGCAACCATATCAACATTAGGATGGGATAATATACAGTCTTCCACTTCACTTGGACCTACCCGATAACCTGAAGTATTTATAATATCATCCTCACGTCCTTTAAAATAAAAATATCCCTCATCATCTCTAAAGGCAAAATCACCTGTATGAAGCCAACCATTAACTACTTTATTTTTGGTCTCCTTCTCATTCTCCCAATATTTCAAAAAAGCTACCGGTGTATTATTATTAACAACAATTTCACCATCCACACCTGGCTCTTTTATAAATTCTCCCCTTTTATTCATAATCCTAACCTCGTGGCCAGGAACGGGTTTACCTATAGAACCTTGCTTGGTCGGCATTATCGCCCTGCTATTTGAAATAGTTAAATTGCATTCGGTTTGACCATAAAATTCATTAATATTAACCCCTAAAATTTTTTTCCCCCACTCCAGCAAATCTTCTCCTAATGCTTCACCTCCAGACCCGATTGTTCTTAAATTTAATTTATATTTTGTACTTAAAGGATTGAATGACTTCATCATTTTTAATGCTGTAGGTGGTAAAAAAGTATTTTGAATATTAAGCTTAGAAATTAAATCAAACGTAAATTCAGGGTCAAATTTTTGTGATCTATGACTTACAACAGGAATTCCAAAATGCCATGCAGGAAGAAGAACATCAAACAAACCTCCTATCCATGCCCAATCAGCTGGTGTCCAAAATAAATCATTTACTGGCTCTGATGAGGATAAAAATTCATGTGGCATCTCAACTCCTGGTATATGTCCTAGTAATGTTCTGTGGGGTAGTAATGCACCTTTGGGTCCACCGGTGGTACCTGAAGTATAAATTATCGTAGCTGGGTCAAATGATTTTGTACTTTTATTAGTATAATTGTCAGATGATTCTTCTAATATTTTTTTAAAACTTAAAGTGTTAACTCGATCATCAATTTCATCTACACAAATTATTGATTTCAAATTAGGCAATTTATAAAAAACTTCTTTAATTTTTAAAAGTCCTATTCTGTCACAAATTACCAAGGAAGCTCTTGAGTTTTTTAAACGATAAAATAATGCATCTTTTCCGAATAAATTAAAAAGTGGTATTGATATTTTTCCAGATTTGAAACATGCAATATGAGAAATGGCTGTTTCCGGACACTGGCCTAAAATGATACCAACTCTAGCGTTGTGTTCTAAATTAAGATGATCGAATGCGTTAGCAAGCTTATTTGCAGATCTTTTAATATCTAAAAAAGACCATTTTTCAATTTTACCATTATTCAAAATATTAAATAATGCCGTCCTATTTTTATATAACACTTTATCAACAGTATCAGATGCAATATTGTAATATTCAGGTATATTCCACTTAAATGTTGAATATAAATCATCGTAATTATTTGATTTTAGTAGCATTATGTTTTCTTTACCTTTCTGTAAATAAATCTTACTACTTGTTAAAACTGACTAAGTTTATTAAATTATAAATATGCCAATTGTATTATGAGACAAACTTGAACCAATTAAATCCTATTAGATTAGACGATTGTTTTACAAAGGACAATAATTTAGCATTAATGAACGGTGTCCAAGCCTTAGTTCGTCTTTTAATTGAACAAGCAAAACTAGATAAAGATAACGGGTTATTAACTAATGGTTATGTAAGTGGTTATCCTGGCTCTCCCCTTGGAACACTTGATTTAGAACTTGGGAGAGCAAAAAAACATTTAGATAAATATAATATTGTTTTTCAACCTGCCGTTAATGAAGAATTAGCCGCAACAGCGGCTTGGGGCACCCAAATGCTTGGCTTATATGATAAACCAGTAATTGATGGTGTTTTTTCTATGTGGTATGGAAAGGGTCCCGGCTTAGATAGAGCAATGGACGCATTGAGACATGCAAATATGGGTGGCGTGGCCTTAAAAGGGGGAATGATTTTAGCAGTTGCTGATGATCCTATCGGTAAAAGTTCAACATTAGCTTACCAATCTGAACAATCGCTAATTTCTGCAGGTATACCTGTTTTTTATCCTGCAAACGTGGATGAAGTTATAACTTTAGGATTACAAGCTTTTGCTTTGTCTCGTCATGCAGGTATATGTGTAGCTCTCAAAATTACTAGTGATACCGCCGATTCAAATGCTGTAATTGATCTGAGCAAATTAAGGCCAAACCTTCAAAAATTGAACCCACCAATAAATGTTCATGTGAACAGACACGATCCAGCATTGGATAGAGAAGCTGCTCTTATAAAAAGACGAATTCCCGCAACTAAAAATTTTATTAAACAAAACAAAATAAATGAAGTAATTTTTTATCCTGAAAAAAAATCTCTTGGTATTATTGCAGTTGGAAAAGCGGCTACTGAAACAATAGATGCTTTTGATTGTATTGGTATAAAAAACCCTGAAAATATTGGAATTGGTTTTTTTGCCTGTAAAATCCCTTGGCCTATGATAGATGAAGAAATAATTGATTTTTGTGACCAATTTGAAGAAATACTCGTTGTCGAAGAAAAGGGAAGCATTGTCGAAGAACAAGTTGCACATATTCTTTTTAATTGTAAATTTCGACCTTTATTATCTGGAAAATTTGATGCAACAACAAAAGAAGAGTTAATTCCAAATGTTTCTGAATTATCTAGCGATATTATTGCAGACTGCCTTTTAAAAAAAGTTAGGCAATCTTCTGTCAACTTTGATATTCCTAAAGTTAAATCTGAATCAATAGGCAGTAACTTACCTCCAGTTGCTTCAAGAACACCATGGTATTGTGCAGGATGTCCTCATAACTCTGGAACTAAAACACCTGATGAGGAAGTTGTTGGTATAGGAATTGGTTGTCATTCAATAGGTTATTTTCTGCATCCAGAAAAATTAACTAATTTTAGTCAAATGGGTGGAGAAGGCGGTCATTGGATTGGAAGAGCGCCTTTTTCAAATCATAATCATACTTTTCAAAATATAGGCGATGGAACCTATGCCCATTCTGGATCTCTTGCAATCAGGGCAGCAGTTTCAGCAAATGTAAATATAACTTTTAAAATTCTTTATAATGATGCTGTTGCTATGACAGGTGGTCAAAAGGCCATTGGAGGAGCTACCCCCTGGGCAATCTCTAAACAATTATCTGCAGAAGGCGTAAGAAAAATTTATGTAGTTTCAGATGAGCCAGAGCAATTTAAAGAAACAAGATTATTTGCTGATAAGGTAGGAATATTTCATCGTGATGAACTCATAAATGTTCAAAAGGAAGTTAGAAATATACCAGGTGTAACAGCAATTATATATGTTCAAACGTGTGCTACAGAACTTAGAAGAAGACGTAAAAGAGGATATATACAAGATAGAAATTTAAAAATGTATATAAACCCAGATGTTTGTGAAGGATGTGGTGATTGCGCAGAAAAATCAAACTGCGTTGCTGTTAAACCTTTTAATCATTTTGAAGGAACTAAAAGACAGATTGATCAAAGTGTCTGTAACAAAGATTATTCTTGCAAAAAAGGTTTTTGTCCAAGTTTTATTGGTGTTTCATCAGACAGTTTATCTGAGCCTTTAAAAAAATCTTTTCCAGATATTCCTGATATTTTTAATTCCTTAAGTAAACCCAAACAAAGATTGAATAAAATTCAAAATCTTATTATGGCAGGTATAGGGGGTACAGGAGTTTCAACTGTAGCGGCAATAGTAGTTATGGCAGCCCGAATTGATAAATTATATGCACAATCAATGAATTTCACAGGCTTGGCCCAAAAAAATGGTGCTGTAACCAGCCAAATTAGAATTAGTAAAGATAAATCTCTTTATACTCGATCTGCAAGACTACCAAATGAAACTGCCGATTTACTCCTCGGATGTGATGCTGTTGTTTCGGTCTCACCTTCAATTACCAGAACTTTAAACCCTAATAAAACAATAGCCATTATTAATGGAAGAGTTGAGCCAGTTGGTGTGGCAGGGGTGCATATAGGTACTGTTGTTGATGATAGTTTATTAAAAAAACATCTAGAAAATCACTTGGAAGAAGAAAATATAAAATTCATCGATATATCTAACTTAGCAGAATCTTTAGTTGGCGATACTGTATCAGCGAACATAATGATGCTAGGTATGGCGGCTCAAAAAAGTCTTATACCAATCGAAATCAGTTCCTTGGAAAAAGCTATAGAGTTAAATGGTGTAGCAATCGAGCAAAACCTTAAAGCCTTTAACTGGGGAAGACTATTATCAGAATATCCAGAAATAGTTTTTAAGGCTGCCCGTATGGATCAAGTAATTGCAGAAGAAAAGCCTATAAGTCATTATTTGGATAAATTTTCTGAAATACTTGAACAATATCAAGACAAAGAATACTCAAATCTTTTTTTGTCTAACGTTAATAAAGTTATTTCTAAAGAAACTAAAATATCTATTTTAAAAAATGAACTACCTCTTTCTAGGAAAGTCGCGCTAACTTTATTTAGGATGATGAGGTACAAGGATGAATATGAGGTTGGCAGGCTACACACTTCTGGTGAATTTGCAAAAAGCTTTTTACAAAAAAATAAAAATGTAAAATTAGAGTATTATTTAGCACCTCCATTGTTTTCAAAAAAGGACCCTGAAACCGGTCATCTTATTAAAAGAAGATTTGGACCTTGGGTTTTTCAAGCTTTCAAAATTTTATCTTCCTTAAAATTTCTTAGAAACACTAAATTTGATATTTTTGGTTACACAACAGAGAGAAAAAAAGAACGTGCTCTAGTCAAAAAAACTTTAAACACCATTAATAAAATATCAAATAATCTTAATGAAAATAATTATAAAAAATTTATAGATTTCTTGGATATTCCTTTATCAATAAAGGGATATGGTCACGTAAAAGAAAAAAATATGAACAGTGCTGAAAATAAATGGGATATAACCCTAGATAAAATTATTGTCGAAAAAGACTTAAAAAAAGTCAGTTAAGTTATATTAATTTTGTTTGTTCTCTGAGTTTGAATTTTTGTATTTTTCCAGTACTTGTTTTCGGAAGTTCTATAAAATTAAAGTATCTAGGAACTTTAAAACCCGCCAGTAAAGATTTACAATGATCTTTTAATTCTATTTCACTAACTGTAGATCCGTCACTTAACTCTATAAAAGCACATGGTGTCTCACCCCATTTTTCATCTTCTTTTGCAACTACAGCAACTGCGACTACCTCGGGATGTTTGTATATGGCATCCTCTACTTCAATTGATGAAATATTTTCTCCTCCTGAAATAATTATATCTTTTGATCTATCCTTAAGTTGAATATATCCATCTTCATACCAAACCCCAAGATCTCCTGTGTGGAACCAACCACCTTCAAATGCTTCATCAGTAGCTTTTTTATTTTTATAATAACCTTTCATTGTGATGTTACCTTTAACAAGAACTTCTCCTAAAGATTTACCATCCTTTGGTATGTCTTTATTAGTTTCTGGGTCTATGATTTTCATATTTTCCTGAACTGAATACACTACA
>QBYJ01000009.1 GCA_003282885.1 SAR116 cluster bacterium AG-325-F22 | reverse complement strand
CCCTTAAAGTTCCAAACAAAAAGCCAAAAACTTTATCTAAAAACAAAATCTCAGAAAAATTGAATTTTGGCGACAGCCATTTTGAAATTAGGTGTGATACAAATAAAGTTGTTAAAAAAGGAAAACTAAACGCAATGACATCAACTACAATTTTTTGAGATATGTAATCTATTAACTCTAATTTAAATTTTTCAAATAAATTAAAAGCTACAAATAACGAAAAAATCCAAGAAATAATGCTAAAAGTTTCTTTAATAAAGCCTCTAAAAGTCGCTACTATACAAGAAGTAAGGATAATTATTAAAATTAATATATCAATTATATTGAAATAAATGTTATTAAATATTTCCATTAGTTCAAATCATTCACATTATCTTTATTAATTAAATTTACTAAATCAGTTAAGAGGCTAATAGTGTTATAGTTCATTTTTTTTTCTATTATAATCTTTGGTTTATTGGGCAAGTAGATTTGATTAAAACCTAGTTTGTATGCTTCTTTAATTCTAACCTCTGGTTGAGTTACTTTTCTAATTTCACCTGAAAGACCAACTTCTCCAAAAAAAATACCAGAAAAAGATAAAGGAACATTTTTTACAGAAGAAATGATTGCTGCAGCCACAGCTAAATCTACTGCTGGTTCAAATATTCTGATACCACCAGCAATATTCAAAAAAATATCCATGTTCGACAGATGGATTTTACATCTTGCTTCTAGAACTGCGCATAACATTGAGAGCCTAGATATATCCCAGCCTACAATAGTTCTTCTAGGAGATGCTAATGTTGAAGGAGTAACTAAAGCTTGCACTTCTACTAGAATTGGTCTAGTTCCTTCCAAACCTGCAAAAATTGCACTTCCAGATATATTTTTTTTTCTATCTGATAAAAATAAAGCTGAAGGGTTTTTTATTTCGTTCAGTCCGTCTCTTAACATTTCAAAGACACCTATTTCGTTTGTAGGGCCAAATCTATTTTTAATACTTCTTAAAATTCTATATTGGAAATTGTTATCTCCATCAAAATATAGAACAGTATCGACCATATGTTCTAAAACACGAGGTCCTGCAATTGAACCATCTTTAGTTACATGTCCAATTAAAATTAGAATAGAGTTTGTTTTTTTTGCAGAGATGATTAATTCATGTGTACTTGCTCTTACCTGGGATACAGTCCCGGGTGAACTGTCTAACTGAGGTAAATACATAGTTTGAATAGAGTCAATTACTAGTATATGTCTTTTTCCAATGGAACCTATAGTTGCTGCTATATCTGAGGCGTTTGTAACAGAAGCAAATCTAATCTCATTGTCTTTTATACCTAGCCTATCTGCTCGCATTTTAATTTGAGACATACTTTCTTCACCAGAAATGTATATACAATCTTCTTTAAGTCTTGATAAATTACCAACTAGTTGTAATAACAATGTTGATTTACCAATACCAGGGTCACCACCAATCAAAGTAACTGACCCAGGTACAAACCCACCCCCAATAACTCTATCTACCTCACTAAAATTAGATGTAATTTTGGAATGATTGTAGGTTTTATTTTTTAAATATTCAAAACTAATTATTTGTCCATTTGATTTAGATAAAATACCAGCTGGTTTTATGTTTTTTTCTTCTAGTAAAGTGTTCCATTTATTACATTGTTCACACCTACCAATCCATTTTGGATAAACAGAACCACAAGATTGACAAATATATTTTTTGTTAGATTTTGCCATTAAACAAATAGCTTAGGATTAGTTGATTTAATAAAGTCTTTTATTTTTGGATTGTTGGATTTCAGCATTTCGTTAGGTGTCCCTAACCATGAAATAGTTTGCCTATCAATTAAAATTACTTTATCAGCAATTCGACACACTGATGCCATATCGTGAGTAATTGTAATTGCACTACCACCAACTGTCTTAACGGCGGTTTTAATTAATTTGTCAATTAAGCTACCTGTTACTGGATCTAGACCAGATGTAGGTTCATCAAATAATAATATTTTTGGGTCTCCACATATAGCCCTAGCTATTGCAACTCTTTTCTGCATTCCTCCAGAAATTTCTGAGGGATAAAGAGTTAAAATTTCAGAATTTAAGCCTAAACGTTTTATTATTGATAATGCTAATTTTTTTGCATCTTTATTTGAAAGTTTCTCATTATTTCTGATTTTGAAAACAATATTTTCCCAATTTTGTAAAGAATCAAATAATGCACCATGTTGAAATGTAATTCCTAAATCAAGCAAAACTTTCTCTTTTACAGACCGTTTTAAGTTAACCATTTCTAAACCGTTTATTTTAATAGAACCTTTGTCAGGTGTTAATAAACCAATAATGTTTTTAAGAAGGACAGATTTACCAGATCCTGATTCGCCAATTATGGCTAAAGATTCACCTTCAAATAGTTCAAAATTAATATTATTTAAAACTATATTATCATTAAAACTTTTAGTAAGGTTTTTAACTTCAATAATTGTTTTATTATATAATTTATTTTTCATTTTTAACCAAAAAATAAAGCTGTTATAACGTAGGTACTTGTTAGTATCATTACTGATGAAATTACTACAGAAGCTGTTGTGGCATAACCAACCCCTTCTGCTCCTTTGGTTGCATTAAAACCAAAATAACAACTTACCATCGATATTATTAACCCAAAAATTATAGCTTTAACTGTGCCTTGAATAATATCGATCCATTGTAAATATTCTACAGTAGCATATAAATAAATACTTGGATTAAATTCTAATTTAAAAATGGCAATTACATATCCCCCCAAAATTCCAATTGTATTACCTAATAAGACTAAAACTGGAATACAAATTAGTGAAGCTATAATCTTTGGGGCAATTAAATATTGCATAGGTCTTGTACCTAGAGTACCTAATGCGTCTATTTGCTCTGTGACCCTCATAGTAGCTATTTCTGCCGCCATTTTAGCTCCGATACGTCCAGCAACCATCAGGCCTGTTAAAACAGGTCCTAATTCTCTTGTAATTGAGGTTAATACAACTCTTGCAACAGTTGTCTCAGTATTAAGTTCAGTAAAACCATTGTAAGTTTGAAGAGCCAAAACCATACCAGAAAAAAATGTGGTGAGACCAACTACGGGTAAAGAGAAATAACCAATGTCTATAATTTGGTAAAATATTTTCTTAAAATACCAAGGCGGTCTGAACATCCAAAAAATAGCAGTTATAAAAAAAATAAAGAAATGGCCAATGGTAGCTAAAAATTTTAAAAATTTTTGACCTATATTACCACAAATATTAAATATTGAATTAATCAAGTTTCTAACCTATTTCTTCCAAATTAGTTACTAATTATATTTTCTCAACAACCGGTTACCCATAAGTGTTAACAATTCATAGCTGATTAATTCTAAATTATTAAGTAACTTTTTAATGTTAGTGTTGTCCAACAAACATAAATATTCACCTTCGTTTAATAATTTTTCTTTTAAGTTAGTGATATCTAAAACGAAGCTATCCATTGTTACATTACCTATAATATTACATTTTTTTTTCATTATTGAGAAGGAACTATTAGGTTTTAATAATCTTAACCAACCATCAGCATAACCAATTCCAATTGTAGCTAATCTAGATTTACTTTTTGTAATATCAACACCTCCATAAGACACTTTTTCACCAATATTAACGTCTCTTATTTGTATCACAGGCCCATGCAAACTTAGGGGAAATTTTAGATTTTTAGAATTTAATTTAATATTGTTACCGTAATTATCAATCCCATACAATCCAATACCTGGCCTTGTTTGATTAAGACAAAACTTCGATCCAAGCATTATTCCACTACTATTAGCCAGGCTTAATTTTATATTTGGTATAATTTTAGAAAATTGTAAAATTTTATCTAATTGTTTTATGTTTTCCTTATTATTAATTTCATGTGCGTTTGCAAGGTGGGACATAACAAAGTCCCATTCAACAAATTTTAATAATTCTTTGTTAGTTAATAATAAACCAATTTCACTGTGACTAAATCCCAGTCTATTCATGCCAGTGTCAATATTTAATATTGTTTTGATTTTGTACCCTTGAGTGACAAGTGTTTTTAGCCTAATTAACTGTTCAAAACTATTAATTATTGGGTTTAATTTATATTTTATATAAGCCTCTTCTGAACCTTTAAAAAAACCTTCAAAAACAGCAATTCTTATTTCTGTAGATTTAATTTCTTTTCTTAATTGAATCCCTTCATCAAGATTAGCAACATAAAAGTAATTACATCCTGCTTCTATCAAAGTTTTGGCTACTTTGACCATACCAATACCATATGCATTTGCCTTAATTACTGCAGAAGCATTTCCATTAGACGCGTCATTTAGTGCTAACCAATTTGATTTGATATCTTTCAGAGAAATATTTAGAATACCTTGCATAATAAAAGTTTATATATATTTAAATAACTTTACTAATAAATTTGATCTGGCAACCTATTATCTTGAGCTAAATCCATGAATCTAGTGAATTTAGCCTCGAACTGTACCTGTATTATACCAGTTGGTCCATGTCTTTGTTTTGAAATAATTATCTCAGCTTTACCTTCTGCTGAATTTCTTTTATCTTGCCATTTTGTAAAACGTTCATTAAAACTTTCTTGATTTTCGTTATCTCTTTGGGTTGGCTCACTTTTATCTAGGTAATACTCTTCTCTATAAACAAACATTACAACATCGGCATCCTGTTCTATAGAACCAGACTCTCTTAAGTCAGCTAGAATGGGTCTTTTATCTTCTCTTTGTTCAACAGCCCTACTTAGTTGGGATAAAGCAAGAATAGGGACATTTAACTCTTTAGCTATAGATTTTAATCCCCTAGTAATGCTCGAAACTTCATGTACTCTTCCTTGCGCCTCACTTACTTTAGAGCCCTGGATTAATTGTATATAATCAATAATAATTAAACCTAATCCACTTTTTCTTTTTAATCTTCTTGCTCTTGATGCAATTTGGCTAACAGATATGGCAGGGGTATCATCGATAAATAATGGTAAGTTATAAATATCATTTTGTGTTGCGACAAGTTTTGAGAATTCTTTTTCATCAATATCTCCAATTCTCAATTTTTGAGAGTCTATTGTGGTTTGTTCAGCTAATATTCTTTGCGCTAATTGTTCAGCTGACATTTCTAATGAAAAAATTAAGATAGAATCATTTTGATCAGTGTTATTGCTTTTAGCAGCATTAAATCCTATGTTCGTTGCTAAGGCTGTTTTCCCCATAGCGGGTCTACCTGCTAAAACTATTAGGTCAGACTTATTTAAGCCTCCTAATTGACGATTTAAACCTGAAAAACCTGTATCTACTCCAGATAATTTTCCTTTTCTGGTGAAAGCTTCATTTATTTGATTAGTAGTGCTAGCTAAAACAGATTTAAAGTCTAACGGACCCGAATTAACTTGATCTTTCTCAGCCAAATTATATAATTTTTCTTCAGTTTCAGATATTTCTTCATTGGGATTTACTTCAATTTTTGGATTAATTGATTTATAAATCAATTCATCAGCAATCCTTATTAAAGATCTTCTAATATAGCAATTTTTTATTTCTTCAGCATAAAATTTTGCTTTTCTCAATGATAAAACTCCTTCTCTAAGATCTAAAAGATATTTTTCAATATCAACATCTTTATTTAAGTCAGAATCATTTAAGTAATTTTTAAGTGTTAAGGGATCTGCTAATCGATTATTATCTGTTAGGGATATACATGCTTTATATATATTTTCGTGTAAGGGATCAAAAAAATATTGGCTATCAAAATTCGCAGGAAGATCTTCCAATATTTTGTTATCAAATAAAATTGAACCTAGAAGACTTTGCTCTGCTTCTAAATTTTGAGGCATTTTTTTTTCAATATTACTTGTACCTTCTGAATGTGGATTTTCAGAATTAGCATAATTTTCAATTAGATTGTCAACCATATATGTTGTTTTCTAAATTTATTTGAAATTTCATAACCAATGATCTCAAATATGTTTGAAATTTATAATTAGTTAACTTTATCTTTATTTTCTTGTATTTTATCACTATTTACGTTTTCAGATATTTCAAACTTTTCATCATTTTTTTTATCTATTTTTGCAGGACTTTCTTTTTTATCGAATCTTTTAGCATCTTTTTGAGCTCGCTCTGATCTAATGTCTCCACCAGTAATTTCATTTGTAATAATAGCTTTTCCTGATTTAGTTTGTTCTTTAGCTTCTTCTGTCGATCTAGCTATATTTAATTTTAAATTTATAGAGATTTCAGGATGTAATTTTATAGATATATCTTCATAAGATAGTGTCTTAAGAGCCTTATTTAAATCAACTTGAGATTTATTTATTGAAAGTCCAGCATCTGTAACAGCGTTGGATATATCTTTTGCAGAGACAGAACCATATAATTGACCAGATTCGCTTGCTGCTCTTATAAGAATTACTTCTTTAAAATTAATATTGTCAGCTAAATTTTGAGCCTCTTTTTTTCTAGTTATATTTTCACCTTCTAATTGAGATTTCTTTTCTTCAAATATTTTGATATTTTCTTTAGAAGCAAAAACGGCCTTACCTTTAGGAAGCAAAAAATTTCTGGCGTATCCAGATTTAACCGAAACTAACTCACCCATCTGTCCTAATTTTTCAACACGTTCTAACAAAATAACATTCATTTAATTCTCCTTATCTAACCTACAACGTAAGGCATTAAGGCTAAAAATCTTGCTCTTTTTATTGCTTTAGAAAGATCACGTTGTCTCTTAGCTGAGACAGCTGAAATTCTAGAAGGTATTATTTTACCTCTTTCAGATACGTATCTTGTGAGAACTTTTAAATCTTTGTAATCAATTGCAGGGGTATCTGGCGCAGAAAAGGGGCATGATTTTCGTTTTTTTTGATTAGGTTTTCTTAAAGCTTCTCGCTTGATTTCAAGTTGTGTCATTTAAATTATTCCTATACTTCTGAATTACTTGGTTAAACTGTTTCAGCATTTAAAACTTCAGTTTTATAACGATCCGATTTATTATTCATTAATGGTGAAGGTTTTTCGTCAACTGAATTTATACGAATTGTTAAAAATCTTATAATGTCTTCATTTAATCTCATTAAACGTTCATATTCTGTGATTGCATCAGAAGAACTATCGATGTTTAAAAGTACATAATGACCTTTTCTATTTTTATTTATTTTATAAGCAAGATTTCTAATACCCCAATTTTCTCTTTTTTTTATAACACCCTTAAAAGAAACAATTATTTTAATAAATTCTTCAACTAATTCCTCAAACTGATTGGGTGTCAAATCTTGTCTTCCTATAATTACACTTTCGTATAATGCCATTTTTGTCTCCTTACGGCTTGTTGGGATTTCCCATGTTAGCCAATTAAAAAAAATTAATTGGCAAGGAGGACATAAAATAATAAATTTTATGCTGGTATTTTAAGTTATTGTGCAACATAAATGTTTATTAAAAATATGCAATAAATAATTAAATAAATTTTAACATTTGTAAGGACTTAAAATGAAATTTATTGTTTTTCCAGGACAAGGGTCACAGAAGATTGCAATGGGTAAAGAATTATCAGATAATTTTTTTGAAGCAAAACAAGTTTTTGAAGAAGTAAATGATGCACTAAACTTTAATTTAACAAGAGTAATGTGGGAAGGTACTAATGAAGAAATTTCCTTAACTTCAAATGCACAACCCGCACTGATGGCGTGTAGCATAGCAACCTTAAGAGTTTTAAATAAAATTACTAAAAAGAAACTTACAGATTTAGCAGATTATGTCTGTGGACATTCCTTAGGAGAATATACAGCCATGACTGCTGCAGAAGTTTTCTCTCTAGATCAATGTGCAAAATTATTAAGATTAAGAGGCAATGCAATGCAAGAAGCAGTTCCAATTGGAAAAGGTGCTATGGCGGCATTGATAGGAACAAATATTGAGACAGCAAAAAAACTTATAGATAAGGTAAAGTCTTATGGGGTTTGTGACATTGCTAATGATAATTCTGATAGTCAAGTAGTAATCAGTGGTGATATATTAGCCGTTGAAAATGCAATGAAACTCTCAAAGGATTTAGGAATTAAAAAAGTTGTACTTCTTCCTGTCAGTGCCCCGTTTCATTGTCGATTGATGAAACCTGCTCAAATAATCATGAAGGAAGCTCTTAATAAATTAGAATTTAAAACTCCTATTGTACCAATTATTTCCAATGTAGATGTATCACCAGAAAGTAATCCAGATAAATTGAGAAATAATTTAATTGATCAAGTTACTGGAACTGTAAGGTGGCGAGAGACGATGAAACTCGCTGAAAACCTCGGTGTTAAAAAAATTATAGAATTAGGAAGTGGGAAAGTTCTTTCAGGTATCGCGAATAGAATGATAAAAAATATTGTAACTATTAATATTGAAAACACAGAAGATTTTGAAAATTTTTTATAAATTTTGATGGAGTATTGAATGTTTAATTTAAAAGATAAAGTAACCCTAATAACTGGTGCTACAGGTGGGATAGGAATGTCAATAGCAAGAAAAATGAAACAGAGTGGAGCTAAACTAATTCTATCAGGGACAAGACGAAATGTTCTAAGTGATTTGAAATTAGAATTGGGTAACGATGTTGAAATAATTACTACTGACTTAAATAGTAGTAACGATATCCTAAATTTAGCAAAACAAGCTGAAGATAGTTTTGGTCAGATTGATATATTGATAAATAATGCTGGTGTTAACGCGGATAACCTTTTTTTAAGAATGAAGGATGAGGAATGGGATAAAGTAATTAATTTAAATTTATCAGCACCAATGAGATTAACAAGGCAAGTTATTAGAGGTATGCTGAAAAGAAGATATGGAAGAGTAATATTTATAAGTTCCGTTGTTGGCTACACAGGAAATGCAGGTCAAAGTAATTACGCAGCCTCTAAATCTGCTCTAGCAGGCTTTACTAAATCAATAGCTTTAGAGGTTGCTAGTCGAGGTATCACTTGCAACCTGATTGCACCAGGATTTATTTCAACCCCTATGACTGACAGGCTTTCAGATGAACAGAAAAAAAATATTGTTATAAATATTCCTGTAAATAGGTTAGGAAATGTTGATGATATTTCAAATGGTTGTGTTTATTTAGCTAGTGATGAAGCAAGTTTCATAACTGGGACTACATTACATATAAATGGTGGTATGAGTATGATTTAGTATTTTTTAAGACTAACATGATAATAAGCTTGGCATTAATACATATTTATGTTAGTCGAAACGCATAATAATTGAGAATTTATATTAAACTTAAGGGGATTTTAATGAACGACATAGCTGGTAGAGTAACAAAAATTGTGGTTGAGCATCTTGGGGTTGAGGAAGCTAAGGTGGTAGATAGTGCGAGTTTCATAGATGATTTAGGTGCAGATAGCCTAGATACGGTTGAACTAGTTATGGCTTTTGAAGAAGAGTTTGAGTGTGAAATACCTGATGATGCGGCTGAAAAAATTCAAACTGTTAAAGATGCAATAGACTTTATTTCTTCAAACAGTTAATTTATCTAAAGTTTCTTACTCGATTAAATATCAGGAGCTTCTTAATGCGTCGAGTCGTTGTCACTGGATTAGGCTTGTTAACACCTTTAGGTGTTGGTGTTGAGCTTAACTGGTATAGATTGATTTCCGGTATGGTGGGCATAAATAAAATTAATAATTTTGATGTATCAGACCTGCCTTGCAAAATAGCTGGTCAAATTCCTTCAAGCAATGAAGATAATGAAGGTGGCTTAGATTTAGATAATTGGATAGAACCAAGAGAATATAAAAGGATTGATAGGTTTATAGCTTATGGAATAATTTCAGCAATGCAGGCCGTAGAAGATTCTGGTTGGAAACCACGTAGTGAGAATGAAAAAAATAGAACGGGAGTAATTTTGGGTTCAGGCATTGGTGGCCTTGAAACTATAGCTAATACTACTGAATTGCTTAATTTAAAAGGACCTAGAAAAGTTAGCCCTTTTTTTATACCTTCTGCACTTATTAACTTATTATCTGGTCAAGTTAGTATAAAGTACGGTTTCAAAGGTCCTAACCATTCGGTGGTGACTGCTTGCTCAACTGGCGCTCATGCCATTGGAGATGCATCAAGGATAATAAGATATGGTGATGCTGATGTAATGGTTGCAGGTGGTGCAGAAGCGGCTTGTTGTCGTATTGGTATGGCTGGGTTTGCTGCTGCAAGAGCTTTAAGTACTAACTTTAACGATGATCCCATTTCCAGTTCAAGACCTTGGGATAAAGATAGAGACGGTTTTGTTATGGGAGAAGGTTCGGGAGTTGTAGTTTTAGAAGAAAGAGAACATGCTATTGCTAGAGGAGCTAAAATATATGCTGAAATCAAAGGCTATGGTTTATCTGGAGATGCCCATCATATCACTGCACCTGCAGACAATGGTGATGGTGGTTTCAGAGCAATGAAATCTGCTCTAAATGATGCAAATTTAGATGGCTCAGATCTTGATTATATAAATGCGCATGGAACTTCGACACCACTTGGGGATATGATTGAATTAAAAGCAATAGATAGATTACTTAATCAAAAAATAGAAAACATAAGTATTAGCTCAACTAAATCAGCAACTGGACATCTTTTAGGTGCTGCAGGAGCAATTGAGGCTATATATTCAATCTTATCAATTATAAATCAAATAGCACCTCCTACAAATAATTTGATAACTCCTGATAAAGAAGCGCTAGGATTTGATTTGGTTCCAATTCATTCAAAAAAAAGAAATATTAAAAATGTTCTTTCTAACTCGTTTGGCTTCGGAGGAACCAATGCTAGCCTAATAATTAGTTGTTCAGATTGATATTTAGCAATAAAATATTTTTCTTAATTATTTCTAAAATTTTCGTGATTAGTATAGTTTATTTCTATTTTGAAAAGATAAAAGTGCAACAAATAGTACTGGAAGATACTTATTATTTACTTGAAAAAAACACAAGCCAGGAACAAATTTTAAATCAACTTAAGCTTAAAAAAATTAATATAAAATATTTTAACTGGAGAATTATATCATTAATCCGCAGTGATCCTTTTGTTCCTAAGGCTGGAGAGTATTTAATTACAAAAAACTCTAGTATAAAAGACATACAAGATATTTTTCAAAATGGAAAAACAATTGTTAGACAATTCAAACTTATTGAGGGGACAACATCATATGATTTAAAAAAAAGTTTACTTGAAAATCAATATTTGTCAGGAAAGATTAAATCTTTAAAAGAAGGGATATATAAACCTGATACATATTATTTTAAATATGGGTATCCTAGAAATAAATTATTAAAACGCATGAGGTTAGCCCAAGATAAAATTTTAAATAATATTTGGAGATATAAACCTAAAAATTTTATTTTAAAAAATAAACAAGAATTATTAATTTTGGCATCAATTATACAACGCGAAGCCAGCAGTTTAAATGATAGTAGATTGGTAGCAAGTGTTTTTATCAATAGGCTTGAAAACAACATGAAGTTACAGTCCGATGTTACTTTAGCATACGGTTTTAATACTAACGGCCAAAAAATTACAAAAAATATGTTAAAGTCAGATAATCGTTTCAATACATATTATCATAAAGGCCTACCCCCAACTCCTATATCATATCCAGGGGAAAACTCTTTAAATTCGCTAAAGTTTATAAAAAAAACTAATTTTTTTTACTTTGTTAGTAATGGTAAAGGAGAGCACAGGTTTTCTGAAACATATAAGTTACATAAGGAAAATATTAAGCTATGGAAAAATAATATTGCCAAGGACTAATGATGAATAATAATATCCGAAGAGGTCTTGTTTTAGTAATTTCTTCGCCCTCTGGAGCGGGTAAAACAACCATTTGTAAAAAAATAATTGAAGATATTAATAATATTGAACTTTCTGTTTCAGTAACGACTCGTAAAAAAAGAAAAGATGAAATTGATGGTAAAGACTATTTTTTTAGAACTGAAGCAGAATTTAGTTCATTAGAAAATAAAAAGAAATTTTTGGAAAATGCTAATGTTTTTGGTTATTCCTATGGAACATTAAAAAGAGAGGTTATTTCAAAGATTCAAAAGGGGATTGATGTTATTGTGGATATAGACTGGCAAGGAACTAGACAGATTCAAAAACATATACCAAATGATATTGTCAAAGTCTTTATTTTACCGCCATCCATCAAAGAGCTTGAAAATAGACTTGGTAATAGAGCAAGTGAAGATAAAAAAAATTTTATAAAGAGGATGTCTGAGGCAAGAAAAGAAATAAGTCATTATACTGAATATGATTTTGTCATTATAAATCATCAAATTGAAAAAGCTGTTAGTCAAATTAAAACGATTCTATTTTCTGAAAGAAACAGAAGACATAGACAATTAAATTTAAATAAATTTATTGATAATCTAAAATAATTATTTTTAAATATATTCAATAGATTTTTCGGCTATTCTGCAGAAATCAATAATGGATAAGTTTTCAGGCCTCAAATTTGTTGGAATACCAAGTTCTTTTAGAATTATTTGTCCATTGATTGTCTTTAAACTTGTTTTAATCATTTTACGTCTTTGGCTAAAAGCCAATTGTGTAATTTTTTCGATAGCTTCGAAAGATACATCATACAGAGGTTTACGTAATGGTTTTAGTTGTACTACACTTGATGTAACTTTTGGTCTAGGGATAAAGGCATGACTTGGGACATCAAACAACTTTTTACTTTTTGTTAACCAATTCGTTAAGATCGATAATCTACCGTAATTTTTAGAACCTGGTTTAGCAATTATTCTATCAGCAACTTCTTTTTGAAACATTAAAGTAAGCAAATCAAAATGTTGGATATGTTTTAGCCATGACGTTAACATTTTAGTTCCAGTATTATAAGGTAGATTGGCTATGATCTGTCTTGGTGGCTCACCTAACTCCCATATTGGATAATGAAGAGCATCATCAGTGATTATAATCAGACTATCTTTATACACTTTTTTAACGTCAATTAACATTTTTTCAGATTGTTTATCTTTGTCTATTGTGTAAAGAACAGTTGGCTTTTTTTTCAAAATTGATCTAGTTAAACCTCCTGGACCAGGGCCAATTTCAATCACAGTTGGACACATTGGTTTAGAGTTGTTAACAATTTTATCAGTAAGGTTAAGATCAAACAAAAAATTTTGGCCTAGAGATTTATTAATCCGTACATTATTTTTTTTTAATGTTTCCTTTATGGTGGGAAATTGTAAATTATTATCATTCATTATTTTTTGTTTATACTCATTTCATAAGCAAGATTTATTGCCGCAATTAAACTATTAGGATTTGCAATATTCTTACCTGCAATATCATATCCGGTCCCATGGTCAGGTGAAGTTCGAATGAAATCTAAGCCTAAAGTTACGTTTACACCATTAAAAAAATCTAATGTTTTGATAGGAATGAGAGCTTGATCATGGTACATGCAAATAACTACATCATAACTTTTTCTTTTTTCGGAAGAAAAAGCTGTATCTGCTGCAATAGGCCCTTCTAAATAGCAATTTTGTTTTTTTTTGGTTTCATTAATTGCAGGGGTAATTATTTTTTCTTCTTCATCACCTATGTCACCATTTTCACCAGAATGAGGATTTAATCCTGTTACAACTATTCTAGGTTGAGAAATATTAAATAAAGAAATTAAACTTTCTCTCGCAATATTTACTGTAATTTCAATGAGATCTTTTGATATGAGTTTTGGAACATCTTTCAAAGGAACATGAATTGTCATTGGTATTGTTTTAAATTCTTTAGTTACCAGCATCATTACAGGAATTTTTTTGTTTTGTGATAATGAAGCAAGAAAATCTGTATGTCCTTGGAAATTAAATCCAGATCGATACATCATTTTTTTATTTATTGGATTAGTGACAATCGCAGATGCAATACTACTAATTTCAGTTTTAACACATGTGATAATTGAGTTTTTAATAAAAGAAGAATATTTAATATTTTCTTTTCCTAAAACAGTATTTTCTTGTATGGGTAAAGAAATAATATTTAAATAATTTTCCTTAAAGTCGGAAAAATTAACCTTATCCTCAATTTCGTTTAATTGAATATCACTTTGTATAATTTTTTTACAATCTTCAATTAATTTTGAATTGCTAACAACTACAGGTTTTACATTTTTATTAATTTTACAGTTTTCAATTGCTTTTATAGTAATTTCAGTTGAAATACTGTTAGGATCGCCCGCAGAGATTAGTATTACTTTTTTCATAGTATTCATTTTAATTATTTATTTATTTAAATTTTTGATATTGGATATGTCAGCTTCTTTATAAAGACGTTTTAAATATCTTTCGCTAAATATTAAATAATGTTTTTGCATTATCTTATTTTTCAATTGTAAATTAGTTTGTTTTTTTGACTCTGGTCTTTTGGTATCACATAAAATGTGAGTAAAACCATGGTTGGCGAAAAAAATTGGTTGTGATATCTCGTATAATTCAGAATTGCTAGTAACGACTTGTATTTTTGAACTTAAGTCTGCCATCCTTGATTTTATAATATTTAGACTATAACTTTTATTTTTATCATTCAGTTGACTTAAATTTTTACAACTTTTTTGATTTGATAATAGAACTTCAAGTTCATTTTTTACTTTATCATATGCATCCTCTTTCTTTTGAAAGTTTATTGGAAACTTTATTTGCGCAATTATAACTTCCATTTCACGTTTGCTAAATTCTCCATTTATTCTCTTAGCTAGTATTTTAATAATTTTGATTTTATCATTAGTTGTAAAGCTAATAATATCACCTTCATTTAAAATGATTTTTTTTGATTTTATATAGTTTGGTAAATTTTGATAGCTTTTCCATCCAATTTTACCTCTAAACTTTGACGAACTACTTGTAGATATTTGTTTAGCTAAATCTAAAAAATTCATACCACTATTTAAAGCAGATTTAATTTGATTTAATAAAACTTTATTACCATTTTTATTTATGACAATTTCTGCTAAATCATATAGATCTTCGACTTGTTTATTTTTTTGATCTTTAATATTATTCTCAACAATCTTATTTAATTTTTTTAATTGGATCTTAAATTTATCTTTAAGGACAAGACCCCAAACCAATTGAGATTCGTACTTTTTTAATAATGTTGTTTTTGGTATTGATAACTTTTTTATAAACTTATTTAATTTTACTTCAGAATTATTAAATTCATTCAAAAGTATTTCATTAGCTTTAGGGGTAACTATTTGAATGATTTTTTTGTTTATTTTAATCCCAGCAGATAAGATTATTTTTTCGTCAATAAGTGAATTTAATGATTGACTATAATAATTTTTCACATTTTTAAAATCATTTTGCTTTTCAACAGAAAATAAAATAAATTTTGCACGATTCACAACATCTCTTTTTGTAATAGGAATTTTGTTAACAGTAGTTACTATAAAATTTTCACTACCATGCGCATTATTAAGAAAAATATTACAAAAAATAATATTGGTGATTATTAATAATTTCAATTTTAAAAATTGTTTAATTACTCTATTCACTTATAGTCCTTACTTTATTAACTTTTTTGGCTTCATCAATGTCACTTGTTAAATAACAACCTGCAAACAAACCAAGTAGAGTTGGTCCAAATCCAGACAGTAACGGTGGCAGTTTTTCAGAAGACCCTAAAGCAAAGATAAAATCTCCAATAAAATATAAACTAAAACCAACAACTAGTGAAAGTGATACAATACCAACTTCAATTTTTCTTTCATTACTCCTTAACATTAAGGATGCTGAAAGTAAAATCATTGATATAATCAAAAACGGTTGGCATATTAATTTAAAAAATTGTAACAAATGTTTAGATGTTTTAAGACCGTATAATTCCATTTGTTTTAGGTAACTTGGAAAATTAAATACAAATATTTTTTCTGGGTCTATAGTAGCAACATTTAGAGTTTTTGGATTAGATTTTATAAGCATGGTGAGTTCATTAAATATTTCTAATTCGGAATTTTTTTTTGTTAATTGTCCTTCATAAAAATTAATTTTTTTCTCAGAAAACACGGCTCGTTTTGCATATATTCTTTTTTTGAAGTTTTTATCATGATCGTAAACAAATATATTTACATTATATATAGTATTTAAATTTTCATTTATTTTGTCAGCATTAATTAGTAAGTATGATTCATCAGAATTTTGTTTGATCCAAAATCCTTTTGAGTCAAAAGAAAATGTGTTCAAATTCTTTTGTCCAAAGAAAAGAGTTTGTAAATTTTCATATTTATTGTTTAAGAGTGTTGCAAAAGGACTTAATATTATTATGGAAATAAGTCCTATTAAAAAAAAAGAAATTAATATTGGAGAAAGTATTTTCCAAAGAGAAATTCCGGAGGTTTTGCAGACGATATAATAGTTTTTCTTTCGCCATTGATTAAAACATGATGTTGATCCAATTAGAACAGCAAATGGTAAAATTTCATGAATATTTACACAGATTTTTAATAGTGCCATATTTATTAAGTCAATTATTTCAGGTTTAGCAATTTGATTTAAAGTTTCTTTGTTTGAAGAACGTCTAAATAATTCAATGATATCAATAAAAAATATTAATATGACCAAAAAAAATAAAGCAAACATAAAATATTTAAATATATCTTTTGTTAAATATTTGTAAATAATTACAGGTTGATTATTTGTTATAAACATTGAAATCAAACCTGCTAAAAAGATGAATTTTTGAACATATTAGTTTTCTTGTTTAACAAAATAAAACAAAAAATTAAAATAGAAGCAGGAAAAATATACATTATTGGTAATAGAGAGATATCTTTATGAACTGCATTTTTTAAAATTATAACTAAACTTTGAATTATGAAAATTAATCCAATTGCAAAAGTTTTTTTATATTTGGTTAATAGTCTTGAATAATTATCATTAAGTATTGTTAACATCACAATTAAAGTAAAAACAATAGGCATGAATATTATAGTATTTCTTGAATGAGCTTCTGCTAATAACTTTCCATAGTTTTCAAGGTTTTTATCAGCTTTTTTTAGCAACTCGAAAAAACTAAATTCATTATACTCAACAATTCTTTTGCTTACAGATTTATTGTCGTCCTTCTTTATTTTTATATTATAATTGTCAAAATTCAAAATGGTTGAACGACCCTTTTTATCAGTTGACACTCTGGTACCTTTGTACAATTTTAAATTTATTGTATCCTCGATATACACATAACCACTTTTTGAAAAATATTCGACTAAATATAAATTGTCACTTTTATCTTGAATAAATATTTCTTCTAAATTATTACTTTTAGAAACTTTACCTATAAATATCGTTTGATTTTCATTAACATTAATAAAAACATTGTCTTCTAATGAAAATCCTGGGTTACTATTTCTAATTTCATTCTGATACACCTTAAATTTTTCATAAGTTTTTGGTAGAATAAAATGAGATGTTATAAATAAAATCAAAGCAGAAACTAAAGCTACTAGGAGTGCCGGTTTGCTGATTTTTAAAGGACTAGCACCGGCTGATTTCATAACAATAATTTCTTTATCATTTTGCAATTTCAAATAAGAAATCATGCAACCGGCGAAAGTGCCGAAAGGCAATGCAATTATTAACCAACTTGGTAAGCTAAAAAACGATAAAGTGAAGAAATCAAAAAGATGGGCTCCTTTCTCAATTATTAATTTAATGCTTTTAAATGATTGACTTAACCAAATCACACTTAAAAACACACATGTTGAAACAAAAACATTTTTTGAGGTTTGTTTAAAAATATAACTTGTTAAAATCATAAAAAAATATTATCAGAAAATTCAAATTTAACTATTTTAAATTCATGTATTAATATATCTTATCAAGATTAATACAATAGTTAGAATTAAATTAAAGGGAAAAATATGCCTGCATATAATAGGTTTGTTAAATTTAAATTTGAAACACCTAATGATAAATTGAAAATGAATGACAATAATTTAATCAAAGTTTTATTTTATTCTGAAACCAACACCTTATTATCCAACTATTTGACAAAGGATAAAAGTTTATCAAATTTTTTAAAACAAAATATTGAAAATAATTCAGTAAACACTTGTATGGTTAGATCTGAGAAGGGGACGTATCTTTTAATTAAAAGAAAGGATAATGACATTGAATTAACACATAAATATCTGCAAGATCTTGGTGGTAAAATATTTAATCAAACTAAATTTATGGGATGCTCTGAAGTTAAAATTTATGAAAATAACCAAGATTTCATCAAACAAATTGCTTTAGGTATTTTATTAGGTTCATATAGATTTGATAATTATAAAAAAAATAAATCAAAAGAAATTATTGATGTAAAATATGTTACATTTATTTCTGATGAAGCAAAAAAACATTCTCAAGTATTACAAGAAATTAGAAACATAGCTCATGGAGTGTTTACTGCTAGAGACTTAGTTTGGCAGCCTCCAAACATTTTATTCCCCTTAAGTTTTGCGAATGAGTGTAAAAGACTAAAAAAAATTGGAGTTAAGGTTACTATTTATAATGAGAAACATTTAGAAAAAATTGGAATGGAAGCGTTATTAGCGGTTGGACGTGGCTCAAGAAAAGATAGTCAAGTTGTTGTTTTAGAATGGTTGGGTGGGACAAAAGGATCTTCTCCTATGGCATTTATTGGTAAAGGAGTTTGTTTTGATTCAGGTGGATTATCTTTAAAACCGCCAAAATCTATGGAAGATATGAAATGGGATATGGGCGGTGCAGCAACCGTAACAGGATTAATTGAGGCTGCAGCCTTATCTAAGCTTAAACATAATTTAATTGGTGTTTTAGGACTTGTTGAAAATATGCCTGATGGTGATGCGCAAAGACCTGGTGATGTTGTTAAATCATTGTCAGGACAAACAATTGAAGTTTTAAATACAGATGCAGAAGGAAGATTAGTATTGGCTGATATACTGGCTTGGACAGAAAAAAAATATAAGCCAAAGTTTATGATAGATTTAGCTACATTAACTGGTGCTATGATTGTTGCTCTAGGTAATACTAGAGCAGGCTTATTTTCAAATAATAAAGCTGTTTCTAAAGCTGTTTTCGATGCTGGCGAGATTACTGGAGAAAAAGTTTGGGAAATGCCTATGGATGATGATTATGATCAATTAATAAAAACTGAAATAGCAGATATGAAAAATATTGGAGGACATGGAGCGGGATCTATTACAGCTGCCTGTTTTTTAAAACGACATGTTAAAAAAACTCCTTGGGCTCATTTAGATATTGCCGGGGTTACATGGAAAAGTAAGTCAACTCCTTCAATTCCTTATGGTGGTGTAGGTTGGGGAGTTAAAATGTTATATCACTTAATTAAACATTATTAGTATTACTAGTATAAATTTTTAAAATATTAAAAAAAGAGTGTTGATAATTTATATCAACACATATAATAAAGCAAAATTTGGAGGCTTTAATGACAGTTGAAAATACGTTATCTATAATCAAACCTGACGCCACTAGAAGAAATTTAACTGGTTCTATAAATGCTAAATTCGAACAAGCTGGCCTAAAAATAGTTGCTCAAAAGCGATTGCAATTAACTAAGAAAATGGCCCAAGATTTTTATAAAGTTCATAAAGATAGGCCGTTTTTTAATGAATTAGTTGATTTTATGATTTCAGGTCCAGTAATTGCTCAAGTTCTAAGAGGTGAAAATGCCGTAAAGCATAATAGAGATGTTATGGGAGCCACTAATCCAAAAGAAGCGGAAAAAGGTACTATAAGAAATGAATTTGCCGAAAGTATAGAGGCAAATTCAGTACACGGTTCTGACAGTATTGAAAATGCAAAAACTGAAATTGAATTTTTTTTCGCTCAAATTGAATTAATTTATTAATTTTTAAACCAAAAAAATTGCCATTAATGCAACAATGGCAATAATAATCACTGTACTGTAAGTTGTATATTTTAAGAAATTTTCGTAAAATATTTTATGCTCTTCTGTTTCTTTGTCTATTTTATTACTCATATAATACTCCATAAATTCATAAAATTAGTTATAGTGACACAAGCTTGTATTAATTATACTTAGTCAGTAGGATATAATTTTAACTTCAAACACAGTTAAATAAAAGTTAAAGTTCCCATCCATCAAATATGACGCTTTTATTTGTTTTTTTTTCAACAATTGATCCAATTACAAATGAATTATAACCTGCTTTGTTTACATTCTTCATTACTGTTTCAACATTTTTTTTATTTACAAAAATTAAAAGTCCAATTCCACAGTTAAAAGTTTTAGCGAGCTCTAAAAGAGAAATATTTGCTAAATCTTTCAACCACTTAAACAATGGTGGCAGCTCATAATCTTTCATATTAAATTTAATTGTTAGATCTGAATTAAATGCCCTTGGTGGATTTTCAATCAAACCACCGCCAGTTATGTGACTTATTGATTTTATCTCTTCTTTTTGATTTCCTGCTAAAAATGCTTTTGTATATAAAAATGTAGGCTCCATCAATATTTCAGCAAGTATTTTTGTGCTATCAAATGGAGCTTTTTGAAAAATGTTAATTGAATGGGTCTCTAATACTTTTCTTACTAGTGAGTAGCCATTTGAATGAATTCCACTACTAGATAAGCCAATAACATAATCACCACTTTTAACAGAACATTTTTTAAGTAGATTTTTTCTTTCTACAGCACCAACACAAAAGCCAGCCAAGTCAAAATTATCATTTTCATAATGTCCTGGCATTTCAGCAGTCTCACCACCAATAAGAGTGCACCCTGACTGTTTGCATCCTTCTGCTATACCTCTAATCACTTCAATTGCTACATCTTTATCTAATTTTCCTGTAGCATAATAATCCATAAAAAAAAGTGGCTTTGCTCCTTGAGCTAATACGTCATTTGCGCACATTGCAACCAAATCAATTCCAATATTAAAATATGATTTAGTTTGAATTGCTAATTTAAGTTTTGTACCAACACCATCAGTACTAGAAACAAGAATAGGATCTTTTAAGCCAGTTTTTTTTAAATCAAACAATCCACCAAATCCACCTAATTCACCTGTCGCGCCTTTAATTGAAGTAGCTTTTGTAATATGAGAAATTTCAGAAATAAGTTTATTTCCCTCATCTATATTTACACCTGAATCTATGTACGTAATTGAGTGATTAATTAATTTATTTGGTTTTTTTGACATTTTGATACTATTTTAACTTAATAAGTCATTATGACTAATACTTAATGAAAGTTTTCTAATATTCATATATTGATATATCGATGTTACAGTTACATATCAATAAAAAAGTCAGGTAATTATTTAATGTTTTTACATTTCCTAAAAATAATTCTTACTATAATCTCTAAAATATTTTTTTTTATTTCAATATCTTTTGCTTCAATAAATGAGGATTGTCAGAATTCACCATTTTACATAGAAAATATAAGCGTTGATTTAACAAAAGAATCGATAAATGAAGCAAGATCTGAAGCTGAAAATAAAGCAAAATTTTTAGGTGTAAGAAGGTTGATAGATAGATTAATAGTAAAAAAAAATAATCTAAAATTTAAAGAAAATGAAATTTTAACACTAGTTGATTATTTAAAAATTAATAATGAAGCAAATAGTGACAAAAGATATTTAGCTAATTTTGACATTTGTTTTAATAGAAACGAAGTAATTAATTTCTTCCGTAAAAATAAGCTAAAATATTCTGAGACTTTTAGAGAACCCATCTCTATTCTCCCAATATTCAAAGGACCAAGAGGATTTGTAATTTGGGACGAAAAAGATAAATGGTATAAAAAATGGAAAACTAAATTAAAATCAGTTGATGGATTAGTCAAACTAAAACTTGCTCAAGGCAATTTTCAGCTAAACAGAACCATAAGTGCCAATGCTCTTTTAAATTCAGATAGAAAATTTATACAGAAATTAATTGAAAATGAAAAAACCAATGCTTTGCTAATAGTAATAGCAGAACCTGTATTACAAACAGATGGAAAAACTTACTTAACTTCTTTTGCAAAGTATTACAATTTTCATGGAAAATTAGTTAATACAGTTTACAGAAATAAAATACCTCTTAAGAAAATTTCTTCTATATACGATGTGGATAATACACTAATATCAAACGAAATATTAAAAATTATTGGATCAATTGAAAAAAAATGGAAAAAAAACAATCTAATAGATACTAGTATTATAAATCAAGTAGATTTAATAATCCCAATCACTGCTATTTCTTCTACTAAACTAGAAAGTGAGTTATTATTTAACGATAAGGTAGTATACGTAAAATCAACAAAAGATTTTAAAAATAAAGGAATATTTAAAATTAAAAAAGAGATTGTTTTTTACAAAAACAAAACAGTTAATAGTTTTCAAAATATTACTAGAGGTGTATTTAATTCTATTAAACAGTTGAAATATAATAAGAATACTATTTTGCATCAAAAGGATATAAGTGTTTGGCCTATGGTTTTAAAAAAACTTAAAAATTTACCTTTTATTATTGACGTTAATGTAGTTCACATTACCAATTCAGAGGGAAGAATTTTTGTAAAATTTATGGGAAATAAGAAAACTTTTTTTCAAGCTGTAAACGAAAAAAAACTAGTATTCAAAAATTTAAATTCTAGACAATATATACTTGTTTATTAAGTTAAACTGAGGTTTTAAAGATGACAGATAATTCAAAAAAAATTTATCTTTACGCATTTATATTAATATTATTTTTAATTATAATATACTTGTTTGAGGTGGTAACTCCATTTGCAATAGCATTTATTATTGCATATTTGATAAATCCATTAAAAATATTTTTTGATAAATACCTAAACCAAACATTTTCAAGTTTTTTATCAGTAATAATTTTTGTTTTGGGTTTTTTATCTGTGCTTATTTTAATTATACCAATTATCTTTCATCAAATACAAAATCTAATTACTATCGCGCCAGAATATTTGAGGGATGCTGAAAACTTTATAAAAGAAATAAATAATAAATATTTATTTAGTGAAAAAATTAAGACTATTGATTATACAAGTTTTTTTAAGCCATTATCTAAAAATCTTCTTACTTCTAGTAATCACTTAATTAGCAATGGGATAGAATTTTTTAGTAGTGTCTTTAATATTGTATTAATATTTATCATTAGCTTTTATATGAGTTTAGAATTTAATAAAATTAAACTATTTTTATACAATTTTGCCAATAAATCTCATTTTGAAGATTTCCCAATTTTAATAAAAGAAATAGATCAAGTTTTAGCTAAATTTATACGTGGTCAAGGTTTAGTATGTTTTATTTTATCAATTTTTTATGGAATTGGACTATTTTTAGTTGATATAAAATTTGGAATTATACTTGGTATTTTTGCAGGTATTATTTCATTTGTACCTTTTGTGGGAGCTTTTTTAGGGGGGGGACTTACTTTGATTTTGGGTTTTTCCCAATTTAGTTTTTCTTTTGAGTTACTAATATTACTATTAATCTTTATATTTGGCCAATTACTTGAAAGTTATTATTTAACCCCAAAATTAGTTGGAGACGCAATAAAATTAAATCCAGTTTGGATTATTTTTGCTTTATCAACAGGTGCTTTTTTATCAGGTTTTGTTGGTGTGTTGATTGCTTTGCCTGTTGCAGCAGTTTTGGGAGTGCTAGTTAGGTATTACTTTATTAAATTACTTTAATGATAACTATTACATGACCTTAAAAATAAGAAATATAAGTAAACAAGTTTTTAATAAACAAATGGCACTGCCATTATCTTTTAAAACAATTAAAAACAGTCAAAATTTTATTGTTTCAGAATGTAATGAAGAAGCTGTCAGATTAGTAGAAAATTCGACTTTATGGCAAAATCAAAAAAAAATAAACTCTATACCAGCAGCTATTATTTTTGGGCCTAAAGGCTCTGGTAAAACACATTTATCTCAGATATTTAAACAATATAATCAGTGTGAATACATATCTTCTTTAACTAATTTTAATTTAGATAAAATAGAAGAGGGTAAAAAGTTTATTATAGATGATTTTGTTCCTGGTAAAAAACATCCATCAGAATTAGTCATGCATTTTTTAAATAGAATTACACATAAAAATGGTTCAGCCTTATTTCTATCAAATTTATCACCTTCAAGCATGAACTGGGAACTTGAAGATCTCAATTCTAGAATACGTAGCTTAATTTGTAGTGAAATAAAATTGCCAGACGATGTACTATTATATTCTTTCATGGTAAAATATTCAAATGAGAAGCAATTATTTATAAACGATAAACAACATATATATATATTAGAGAGACTAGAAAGAAATTTTGATAGTGTTATAAGTTTTATTAATAAATTGGATATTCATTCTTTAGAAACGAAAAAAAAAATTAGTTATAAAATCATAAATACTATTTTAGATGAAATTTAAGTATAGTTAAAAATTTATTTTTTTAATTTCATAATTTTCAATAGTAAATCCTAATTTACCTTCTAATAATAAATCTACAAATTTACCAAATATATCGTATCTCCAACCTTCAAACACCTTGAGCCCATCTCTTTTACCATCTAAAATTGACTTAAGATCGACTGTATCAGCAATTAACTTTTCAGCTAATCCACTTTCTTTGGAACAATATACGAGTAATAACTTTAATAAATCCAAACTACATTTATTTACGTTAGATTTTTTGTTAAATTTAAAAACTTGTGGCCACATTTCAGAATCAATTTTTTCTGCAATATTAATCCTTTTTATAATTTCATTTAAATCATTTTGAGAAAAGTTTTTAGGCAAACCTCTAATTTTTTTTAATGAATCAATTTTTTTGGGTTTAAATAGAGATATATTTACTAAAGTTTCATCTCTAATAAGTCTGTTTCTAGGAATATTCCTTCGTTTACATTCATTTTCTCGCCACTTTGCTAGAGTTTTTAGTATATTTAATGTTTCAGGTTTAGAATATTTTATTTTAATTTTTTTCCAGGCTTCTTCAGGATTTACATTATATATATCTTTTTTGTTAAGTTGTTCTATCTCTTTATGAACCCATTTTTGTCTGTCGGCCTCTTTAATTAATTTATTAATCGAAGGAAATATTTTTATTAAATGAGTTACATCTGAAATTGCATAATCTAATTGATTTTTTGTAAGTGGTCTTTGTAACCAGTTCGTAAATTGATTTTCCTTATTTATGGATAAGCCTAAAAACCTCTCTACTAATCTCTCATAACCAACCTGTTCACCAAAACCACAAAACATTGCAGCAATTTGTGTATCATAAATTGGCTTTGGGATTTCCCCTGTTAAATTTAAGAAAATTTCTATATCTTGTCTTCCAGCATGAAAAATTTTTAAAATTTTTTCATTTGAAAGTAAATCCCATACTGGTTTCATATTTATCCCTGAAAGTGGATCAATTGCTGCTGCAAAATCTTTGCCTGCGATTTGTACCAGACATAATATAGGATAATAAGTATTATCTCTAATAAACTCAGTATCGATTGCTAATACTTTTTGTTTTAAACATTTATTAATAAATTCTTTTAATGTATCGTTATTAATAATAATTTTATTTGTTTTATTCATTTTTAATAATCTGATTCAATTCTTATGAGAATATATTTAAACATTAATAACATTATATTAATAAAGGGGTATGAAAATGTTTTTTAAAAGTTATATATATCTTCTTTCTGTTTTTTTAATTATTATCACTAGTCCATCTTTTGGCATAAAGCTTTTATCACATAAAGCCACTTACACGCTTGATGTTGAGGATATAGAAGACAACAGTTTTCTGGAAGGTGGACAAGGTCAAACTTACTTTGAAATAATGGAAAATTGTGAAGGTTGGAATGTCAAAGAAGATTATGTTCTTATATACGAGTTACCTAATAAAAAAATGACTAATAGTTACTCAAGCTATTCAACATTTGAAAATTTTTCAGGAACAAAACATAGTTTTGAATTAAATGAAAAAAGTGAATTAAATGGCAATAATTCTTATCAAGGTTTCGTTGAAAAAAATGATATTAATATTTCTGGTTCAGTAATTAATAGTTCTATCAATAAATTATCTTTCAAAAAAGATACTTTATTGCCTATTGAACATTTAAAAAAACTTATTGAGGCTGCAAAAAATGGAGAAAAAATATTTACGAAAAAAGTTTTTTTTGGAAATGAACAAAAAGAATATATTAAAATCGTATCTGCATTTATAGGTAAAAAAAGGAATTCAAAATTTAATGATTTTGACTATTTTAGAAATAAAATTGTTTGGCCAATTAAAATAGCTTTTTATAATGAAAGTTCTAAATCAGAAAACCCTGACTATGAAATTATTTTAGATTTGGATGAATCGGGGGTAGTTCACTCATATGAGGTTCACTACGGAAATTTTAAAATTAGGGCAGTTTTAAAAGACTTTAATATTATGAAAAAGAAGAGCTGCAATTAATATATTTTACTTTATTTTAGCCTCTTTAAACAATACATGCTTGCGGACCTTAGGATCATATTTCATAAGTTCTAATTTTTCTGGTTTAGTTCTAGGATTTTTTTTAGTAACGTAGAAAAAACCCGTATTTGCAGAACTCAGTAGTTTTATTTGTAAAGTAGCTGGTTTAGCCATAAATAACTCCTATTCCTAGATGGAACTTATCTTTTTTTTTGATAAAGTCAAGGTGCAGAATTTTATTTTTAATTTGATTTCTTTTCTTTCTTTTGTTTTCCCATCTTATTACTTATCCATTTAACAGTAATACTCCCGGTTAAAGGAACAACTTCAATAATCTTTACTTTAAGCTGCATGCCAACACTAAATTTTTTACCACTCCGCTCGCCAATCAATATTTGTTTTATTTGGTCAAAATCATACCAGTCATTGGGAAGCTCTCTTATAGGAAGTAATGCGTCAGCAATACCATTATCTATAGACACAAAAACACCAAATTTATGTATTGATAATATTGAGCAATCGACAATTTCATTTATTTTTTTTTGGTATAACAATGAGATATATCTATCGACAGTTTTTCTTTCGGCAACGATTGATTTCCTTTCGGTGTTTGAAATATGATCACATATTGATTTGAGGTCATTATTTTCATTTTTTTGAATTAAAGTTTTATTGATTATTGAAATAATTTGTCTATGAACCAATAAATCAGCATACCTTCTTATAGGTGAGGTAAAATGAACATAGTTTTTTAGAGCCAAACCGAAATGTGATTTGTTTTTATTCTCGTATTTTGCTTGAGATTGACTTCGCAAAATTGACTGATTAACAGACTCATATTCAGGAGAACCTTTAATTTCATCTAAAATTTTATTCATCAATGAAGGATGAGGTACTTTCCCAATTAAGATTTTTGATAAAGGTTGTCCTACCAAATCTATCAATGATTTATATTTTTCTTGGCTTGGAGGTTCGTGACATCTGTAAATTGATTGATTAGTTACCTTATTTATTTCTTCAGCAGCTGCCACGTTTGCCAATATCATTAATTCTTCAATGATTTTATTACTTGTTACTCCATAAATATTTTTGATATCTTGAGGCCAACCATCCTCATTAAATATAATTTTCTTTTCAGGTAATTCTAGATTTAAAGCACCTCTTTTTTCTCTGATATTTTCCAAAATTTTATAAACATGGTGAAGAGACTTAATTACTTTTAAAATATTTGGTTCAATACTTTCATCTATAAATTTATTATTGATAATATTTTCAACTTCATTATAGGTCAGGCGTTTTTTTGAGTTAATTATAGATCTGTAAAAAGAATGAGACTTTTTTAATCCATTCTTATCAAGAATAATTTCAACTGTTAAGCATGCTCGATCAAGATTGGGTTTAAGAGAGCATAAATTGTTTGATAATTCTTCAGGGAGCATTGGAATCACATAGTTGGGAAGATATACTGAATTTCCTCTAAGTCTTGCTTCTTTGTCTATATAGGAGGTTTCTCTGACAAAATGTGACACGTCAGCAATAGATACTAGAACACGCCATCCTTTTTTTTGATTTAATTGTTCCGCATAAACAGCATCATCAAAATCTTTTGCATCTTCTCCGTCTATTGTAACAAAGGACATTTCTCTTAAGTCCATTCGTGAATTTGTATCAATGATATCTAGTTTTTTAACTTCATGTTTTATATTAATGTCAAAATTATTCCTTAAGTCGTGCTCTTTTATAGCAAGATAAGAAAAAACTCTAGGATCTAAAGATGACCCAATAACTTCTAAAATTTCAGCATAAGTTTTTTGAACTCTAGCTTTAAATTTAAGTCTTTTGTTGGTTTTAATTTTATTTATTTTTAATTTTTTTAAAGCTTGTCCAGAAGCAATCTGAGCTTTAACTACATCACCTTTTTTAATTAAAAGGTCTTCAGGTATTATTGGTTCAATAACTTCTTTACTTTGAATTCCTCTTTCTAAAACTTGAAGAATAAACTTATTTTTTGAACTCAATTTTACTTTTGCAAAAAAACATTTTCTATCAATTTGAATTTTTTTTATTATTTTGATTAATTTATATTTTTTATTTTTTGACTCTAATTCTACTAATAGATGATCATTAACACTAAAACTTATGTTGTTTTTATTAAAAGGTATCTGTATTTTTTTTAATGGATGATTGCTTTCAGAAATTTTGCCAACTGCATAGCCATCATCATCCAATGTTATGACTTTTAAAGATAAAATTTCTTTGTTAGTTAATTCCAAGCTATTAATATATCTTTATGATCATTATTAAAAAAATTACCAAAATTTAACATTATTTTTTCTTAGTGAGCTTCTTTTTTGGTCTAGGAGGTTTTGCTGCTTTAGCAATTATTAATTCTATTGCTTGTTCAAGTTTAATCTCTTCGAGAGATACAGATTTTGGCAAAGTAGCCCTAATTTTATTATATTCAACATATGGTCCAAATCTTCCTGATTTTGCTATTACTTTACCGTTACCGTCTGGATGGTCACCTAAAACTTTTCCTAGTTTGTCACTGTTTTCACCTATCAAAACTACAGCATGATTTAAACCAATATTTATTACAGTTTCATCAGCCGGTATACTTATGAAATTTATATCATATTTCAAATAGGGCCCATATCTCCCAATTCCTGCAGAGATATCTTTACCTGTTTCTGGATGTTTACCTATTATTCTTGGTAAAGAAAGGAATGCAAGAGCTTTTTGAAGATCAATTCCTTGGGCGTCTACCAATTTAGGAATACTAGTTCTTTTTGGTTTTTTCTCTTCACCTAATTGAAGATAAATACCATAGGGACCTTTTTTGATTATGGCGTTTAGACCACTTTCAGGATCAACACCTAATACACCGTCATTTTCTGGCATAAAAGTATTGTTTGCATCATTCTCTTCTGTGCTTTGATTACTAGCAATTTGTTTAGTGAATTTACATTCAGGATAATTTGAACATCCAATAAAAGCGCCATATTTTCCAAGCTCTAAACCTAATTTTCCATTAGAGCAAGTAGGACATTTTTTGTTTGGTTGGCCATCATTATTTAAATCTTCGTTAGGAAAAAATAAATCTGATAGTTCGTCTTCAAGAGCCTCAAGAATTTTATCTCTTTCTAAGTCCGACATTTTATTTAAATGTGGCTTAAATCCATCCCAAAACTCTTCTAACAATTTTTTGTAATTTAATTTTCCATCTGACACTTTATCTAACTTTTTTTCTAAATCAGCGGTAAAATCATATTCTATATATTGTCCAAAGAAATTATTTAAAAAGGCAGTGAGAATTCTTCCTCGTTCTTGAGGTAAATGTTTACCTTTTTCTTTTTCAACATAACTTCTATTTATAAGAACTTGTAGGATAGATGCGTATGTAGAAGGTCTTCCAATACCTAACTCTTCCATTTTTTTTATAAGGCTTGCATCTGTATATCTAGGAGGAGGTTGTGTGAAATGTTGTTCTCCATCAGCCTTTTGTAGATCAACTTTATTATTTTCTACTAATTTTGGTAATATTTTATCATCTTCTCTATCCCGATAAATAAAAAAACCTGGGAAAGATACTTGTGATCCATTTGCTCGAAAAACAATACTCATATCTTTATTTGAAATATCAGCTGAAGTTTCATCTAGCTCAGCTGACTGCATTTGACTTGAAATAGTTCTTTTCCAAATCAATTCATAAAGTTTTAATTGTTCTGTATCTAAGTATTGCGACATATCCTCTGGATCACGTGAAATGGATGTTGGCCTAATTGCTTCATGAGCTTCTTGGGTATTAGCCGCTTTAGATTTATATACTCTTGGTATTTGAGGAATATAATCTTTACCATGACGGTTTATTATTTCTTCTCGTAATTCCTCAATAGCCTGAGAACTTAATTGGACACCATCTGTTCTCATATAAGTTATTAAACCAGTCGTTTCACTCCCAATATTTACACCTTCATATAATTTTTGGGCTATTCTCATTGTTCTTGACGCACCAAAACCTAATTTGTTTGAAGCTTCTTGCTGAAGTGTCGAAGTAGTGAAAGGTGCTAAAGGATTCCGTTTAACTCGTTTACTAACAATTTTAGTTATATTAAATGAAGATTTTCTAACTTTATCTAAAGCTTTATTAGCTTCGTCTTCATTTTTAATATCCATTTTGGCTAATTTTTTACTATTAAGTATAATCAGCCTTGCTATGAAATTTTCATTATTACTGTTTAAAAAAATCGAAGATATCGACCAATATTCTTCAATATTAAACTTTTCAATCTCAATTTCTCTCTCACAGATAAGTTTCAATGCAACGGATTGAACTCGGCCTGCAGATTTTGAGCCTGGAAGCTTTCTCCATAATATTGGAGAAATTGAAAAGCCAATTAAATGATCTAAAGCTCTCCTTGCCAAATAGGCTTCAACCAACTCTGAATTAATTTTTCTTGGTTTTTTCATTGCGTCTAAAACAGCATTTTTTGTTATCTCATTAAAAACAACTCTTTCAACTGGTTTATCCAAAATAGTTTTTTTTGAATCTAAAATTTCTTTTAAATGCCAACTAATAGCTTCTCCTTCTCTGTCAGGATCTGTAGCTAAAATCAATCTATCAGCGGATTTTAACTCCCCAATAATTTCTTTAACAACTTTTTCTTTATCTTTATGCATTTCCCATGACATTTTAAAATTATCGTCAGGAAGAACTGCTCCATCCTTAGATGGTAAATCTCTTATGTGGCCAACAGATGCAATTACCTTATAGTCATTTCCAAGATATTTATTAATAGTTTGAGCTTTTGCTGGAGATTCAACTATTACTAACTTCATTTGTTTTTAGCCTTAAATATATTAAAATTCTAAATTATATTATTTAAGTGCAGATAACACTACTTTTACAAAATAACAATAATTATGTTTTTATATTTTAGCTTCTGATCCATTTAGTAATCTCTTTATATTTTCTCTATGTAGTAAGTAACAAATTAGTGAAATCAAAATAGAAGCAATAAAAAATGATTTTTCAGAAGTGAAGAAAAACATTAAAATTGGAATAAATAAATATGAAATCAATGCTGACAAAGAGCTTATTCTAAATAATTTTGCAATTGACAACCATATCAAAATTGCTATCACTCCAACATACATATTAAGAAAGATTATTGCGCCAAAACCAGTTGCAACACCTTTACCACCTTTAAAATTTAACCATATTGGGAAACAATGTCCAATTACAGCAGATACAGCAACTAAAGATTGAAAAAGATTAATATTGTTAGTGAAATGAAATTCTATAAAACTTGGAGCAATACTTACAACATAGATGGCAAGCCCACCTTTTGTACCGTCTAGGATTAGAGTCAAAAGTGCTATTTTTTTATTTCCAGTTCTTAATACATTTGTGGCACCAATATTTCCACTTCCAATGTTTCTTATATCACCCAAACCAGATAGTTTAGAAAGTAATAAACCAAATGGTATTGATCCCATAAAATATCCAAATAGGAAAACAATTAAAAAAAGTAAATGACTATGATCAAAAATCATTTTATAATTTTATCTTTAAGTATTTGGTTTATATGTGCTACTTGACCATTTATAAATGTGCCCAGAATTTTTCCTTTTATTTTTCTACGATCAAAAGGTGTAGGACTAGTTTTTAAAATATTTTGATTTATAACATCAGGATAATTCTCATCAAAAATTATAAAATCAGCAAGTTCGTTTTTTTCTAAACTTGGTTTTTTCATTTTGAGTACATTCGCTGGATTAATAGTTAGTAATGAAATTGCTTTATTTAAGTCTATAATTTTTTTATGTACTAACTCTAGCGTCATCAAAAATAAAGTTTCTATTCCAGATGCTCCAACGGACGCAGCTGAAAAAGGTTGTGCTTTTGTATCTTTTGATCGAGCTCTATGATCGGAAGCAATGGCATCAATTGTTCCATCTTGAATGCCTTCAATTACTGCCAATCTATCATCTTCTTTTCTAAGTGGAGGAGACAATTTAAACGCTGTATTATAACTTAATAAAGAAGTTTCATTTAAAGCAAAATAAGGTGGGGCAGTATCACATGTAACTTTAAGACCTATTTTCTTCGCTTCTCTGATTACATTGATTGAATCGCGTGTTGATATATGAGCAACATGATAACTAGCCCCTGTTAATTTAGCCAATCTTATATCTCTCTCAACTATAATAACTTCTGCACATGAAGGTATACCAATTAATCCTAAACGAGTGGAAATTTCGCCTTCATTCATTTCACCGTTAATTAATGTAGTTGATGCTTTGTTTAAGCCAGATAAGTCCTCATCTTCTGCATGTTGAATAATTGGACGATTAATCATCGCTGCATAACTCATTAAACGTCTCATAACTAAACTATTTTTTATACTTTTATTTCCATTTGTAAAACCAATGGCCCCCATTTCTGACATAAGACCTATTTCACTCATTTCTAAACCGTGATCGTCTTTGGTGGCAGCACCATAGATATTTACTTTTGTAAGGTTAGGGTTTTCAGACTGTCTTTTAATATGATCTATTATTGACGGGTTATTTAATTTAGGAGTTTGATTTGGAAGGATTACCATCGAAGTAATACCATTTTCAGCAGCAATTTTTTGAATAGCCATCAAATTTTCAGTTTTTCCAATATTAACTCGCATGTCTATTAGTCCAGGCGACATAGTCAAACCATTACAATCATAGATATTAATTTGTCTATCTTGTTGTGTAACTTCAGTTTTAAAATCCTTACAAATTGAAAAAATTTTGTTATTACAAATGACAACATCTGAGATATCATTAAAATATGTCTTAGGATTTAAAACTTTGATTGATTTTAAAACTGTAAAGGTCATTTTTAATTTTTCATCACTTTATTTTTTGTATGATTTAAAGCTTCAATTATAGACATTCTAACTGCAACGCCCATTTCAACTTGAGTCTTGATTAAACTTCTATTTGTATCATCAGCAAGTGCAGATGCAATTTCCACTCCCCGGTTCATAGGACCTGGGTGCATAATAACAGCATTCGGGTTAGCTAGAGCGAGCTTTGCTTCATCAAGGCCAAAAAACTTAAAATATTCTCTCTCAGAGGGATTTTCAGTTCCTGTCATTCTTTCATTTTGCAAACGTAAAAGCATAACAACATCAGCATCTTTTATACCCATCTTCATGTTAGTAAAACACTTCACACCTAAATTTTGTAAATTTGAGGGCATTAATGTTGAAGGAGCAACACATCTTACCTCTGCTCCCATTGTTGTCAATAAATGTATATTTGATCTAGCCACTCTACTATTCGCTATATCCCCGCAAATACTAATTTTTAATCCTTCTAGATAACCTACTCTTCTTTTTATGGTTAGAGCGTCTAATAAAGCTTGTGTAGGATGTTCGTGTCTACCATCACCAGCATTTATAATGCTGCAATTTAAATAATCTGCAAATAATAGCGGGGCACCACTGTGAGGATGTCTAACTATTAATAAATCTGGCCTCATAGCATTTAATGTGCTTGCAGTATCCAGCAAACTTTCTCCCTTTTTAATAGATGAATTTATAAGTGATATATTAATAACTTCTGCACCAAGTCTTCTTGCAGCAAGTTCAAATGAGACTCTTGTACGAGTTGAGTTCTCAAAAAATACATTAAGTACAACGTAACCTTGAAGTACTTTTGTATTAGTATGTCTATCTAAATTTGCAAAATAATCAGCTCTTTCAATCAAATCCTGGATTTCAGACTTTTCCATTCCTTCAATGGCTAATAGATGATTTGATGATAATTTTACAGGAGAGGAGTAGTAGCTTTCGTTCTTATTTTTTTTTAATTTATTCATTAAAAATATCTTATTACATCTTTTTTTGTAATCCGTCTAGTGCAGTTTGTAATATCCAACACGCAGCAAGTTGATCTGTTCTAACACTTCTTTTCTTCCTAGTCATATCCCCCATGATCATTGGTCTTTCAATTGCCATAGTAGACATTCTTTCGTCTTGAAAAAAAATTGGTAAATCCTTAACTCTCAATATACTTTTTGTGAAATCACGAACAGAATCACATCTTGGCCCTAGACTTCCATCCATATTTAATGGCCAACCTATAATTAAACCTGCAATATCGTAATGATTAAATATTGACAATAGTTCATTTATGTCAGATTCAAGTTTTTTTCGCTTAATTGTTTTAATTGGTGAAGCAACTGTTAGATCAGTATTACTTACTGCAATTCCAAGTGTTTTTGTTCCTGGATCAATACCAATAAGCCTTTTTTTTGGCAAAATATTTAACAAAAATTCATCAAGCTTGAAGATAGGCATAATTGATGCTAACAGACTTCCTTATTAATTAAAAATTATCAGTGAAATAAAGGATCAAAAATGTCCAATAAAGAATCAATCGTTGATATACCTACTGTAAATAAAATAGCTAGATTATCTCGTTTAAATATTCCAGAAGCCAGTAAACAAAATCTTACTAATGATTTAAATAATATACTTGGTTTTGTCGCACAATTAGATGAAGTTAATACATCAGACGTAGAACCTTTAGCTTCAGTAACAGGACATAAGTTACCTCTGAGAAGCGATAAAGTGACAGACGGAAACATTGAAGATTTAGTTTTAAAAAATGCTCCTGAAAGTTCTAGTGGATTTTTTGTCGTTCCAAAGGTAATTGAATAATGTCTGATTTACTCAAATTTGATCTATTAAGTGCGTCTATTGCTCTTAAAAACAAAGAATTTTCTTCATTAGAATTAACCAATGCTTACTTTGAAGCAATTGAACAAACATCAGCTTTAGGAGCTTATTTAGAAATCTTAAAAGATCGTTCTATGGATATGGCTAAAGCATCAGACAAAAATATTAAAAATGGAACTGCAAGACCACTAGAGGGTCTCCCCATCGGTGTGAAAGATATGTTTTGTACTAAAGATGTAAAAACTACTGCATCTTCAAAAATACTTGAAAACTTTTACCCTACTTATGAAAGTACTGTTACTCAAAATCTTTGGGATGATGGAGCAGTTATGCTAGGTAAATTATCTTGCGATGAATTTGCAATGGGATCTAGTAACGAAACGGCTGCTAAAGGAAATGTTGTTAACCCATGGCTAAAAAATAGAAAAATGTCACCAGGAGGATCGTCAGGTGGATCAGCTTCAGCAGTAGCTGCAAGGTCAGCACTTGCTGCTACCGGTACAGATACAGGTGGATCAATCCGACAACCAGCGGCATTTTGTGGTATCACTGGCTTGAAACCAACTTATGGTCGATGCTCAAGATGGGGAATAGTTGCTTTTTCTTCTTCTTTAGATCAAGCAGGACCACTTACAAGGACAGTAAGTGATGCTGCTCTTATGCTTAATTCTATGGCTGGTCATGACAAAAAAGATTCAACCTCGGCTAATTTAGAAATGCCTGATTTGATGAATTACCTAGACAAAGGAATAAGAGGAAAAAAAATAGGCATACCTAAAGAATATACTCAAGATGGTATTTCAGACGATATTGTCTCGTTCTACGAAAAATCAATCAATTGGTTAAAAGATTCTGGTGCAGAGATTGTCCCAGTTTCTCTACCTCATACAAAGTATGCTTTACCTGTTTATTATATAATAGCCCCTGCGGAAGCCTCCAGTAATCTTGCCAGATATGATGGCGTTAGGTATGGAAAAAGAAATGAAGCTGCAAGTCTAGATGAGATGTATGAAACTACACGCGGAAATGGTTTTGGTGATGAAGTAAAAAGAAGAATAATGATTGGAACATATGTTCTATCCTCTGGATACTATGATGCATATTACCTTAAAGCTCAAAAAGTTAGGAGATTAATAAAAGAAGATTTCGACAATGTTTTTGAAGAGGTTGATTATATTTTAACTCCTTCAACACCAACAACTTCTTTTGAATTAGGTAAAAAACAAGACCCTTTAACTATGTACTTAAATGATATTTTTACTGTACCAGCGAGCTTGGCTGGTTTGCCAGGTATATCCTTGCCGGTAGGTTTAGATAAGTCAGGTTTACCTATTGGCATACAATTAATTGCAAACTCCTTTGATGAACCGGGTTTAATAAGTACAGCTAGAGTTTTAGAAAGAAGTGCTGAATTTAATTTTATAGCCGATGGAGCTGCAAAATGAATGAATCCATTAATTTAAAGCCTGGTCAAATAAATGGGGAGACAGGTATTTGGGAAATGGTTATTGGTCTTGAAATTCATGCACAAATTTCAAGCAAATCCAAACTTTTTTCTGGCGCGGCTGCTTCTTTTGGAGCAGAAGCGAATTCTAACGTTTCGTTAGTTGATGCGGCAATGCCAGGCATGCTACCTGTTATTAATGAGTTTTGTGTTGAGCAGGCTGTAAAAACTGGATTAGCGCTTAATGCAAAAATTAACAATGTTTCGATTTTTGATAGAAAAAATTACTTTTATGCTGATCTACCACAAGGGTATCAGATAAGTCAGTTTACGAAACCAATTGTAGGAGAGGGTGAAATTATAATTGATTTAGATGACGGTTTGCAAACTATCATAGGGATAGAACGTTTACATCTTGAACAAGATGCAGGAAAATCTCTACACGATCAGCATCCTAGTAAATCTTATATTGATTTAAATAGAACAGGTGTTGCATTAATGGAAATTGTATCCAAACCTGATATTAGATCACCTCAGGAAGCAGGTGCTTATGTCAAGAAAATTAGATCTATTTTGAGATATGTGGGGGCCTGTGATGGAAATATGGAAGAAGGTTCACTAAGAGCTGACTGTAACGTCTCAGTAAGAAAATCAGGTGAGGAGTTTGGAACAAGGTGTGAAATAAAAAATTTAAACTCTGTCAGATTTATAATTCAGGCAATTCAATCTGAAGCCGAAAGACAAGTAGAAATTCTAGAAGAAGGTGGTAACATAAATCAAGAAACTAGACTTTTTGACACTTCTACGGGTGAAACTAGATCTATGAGAAGTAAAGAAGATGCTCATGATTATAGATATTTTCCAGATCCAGACCTTTTGCCTCTTGAATTTAGTGATAGTTGGGTTCAAAAAATTAGAGAAACACTTCCTGAACTTCCTGATTTACTCAAAAAAAGATTAGTCAACGATTTTGGCATAACTCCTTATGACGCCTCAATTTTAGTTGAAGAAAAAGATTATGTAGATTTTTACCAAAAAGCTGCAAACGGTAAAGATGGAAAGTTAACAGCTAATTGGATGATTACAGAGCTATTTGGTGCCTTAAAAAAAGAAAATATATCATTATCCAACAGTCCTATTTCGCCTGAGAAACTTGGTCAATTAATTGCTTTAATTTCTGATGGCACAATTTCTGGCAAAATAGCAAAAGATGTATTTGCAGAAATGATGAAAAGTAAAAAATCTCCATCAAATATCGTTAAAGAAAAAGGTCTTGAGCAAGTTTCAGATGATACAGAAATTTTAAAATTAATAGATAAAGTTATTTCAGAGAATGAAGATAAGGTTAAAGATTATCTGGGTGGTAAGGATAAGCTTTTTGGTTTCTTTGTAGGTCAGGTTATGAAATTGTCCCAAGGAAAAGCAAATCCAGGCATAGTCAACAAATTACTTAAGGAAAAACTTTAATAATTTATTTTTAAGCTATATTTTTTGGTTTCCAATTTGCTAATATTATGGCTATTACTATTGAGACAAACCCAACAATTAGCTTAAAAGTTATTTCTTCATTAAGTATTATTGATCCAAGTAAAATAGCTGATAAAGGATTAAATCCAAGGGATATCGCGGCTTGAGTTGGTGAAATTAATTGAAGCGCTTTTCCCCAGCAATACATCATTAGAACTCCCCCAGGTATAATTAATATCAATAAAGCTGCAACTTCAAATTCATTAATTTCTAAAAGATTTTTAATTGATTTACCAAAAATTATAGATATGAAAAAATTTAATATCGTACCAATTAAAATAACATAGATCATTACAGGTATGTTTCCATATTTCTTTAAATATTTACCTGAAAATACTGTAAAGTATGACGCTGATAAAACACCAATCATCATTAGAAAGTCGCCTTTTAAGGTAGAGGCAAAGTTCTCATCCACTTTTTCTGACATACAAAATGATACTCCTGCGATAGCAAGCAGAACTGCTATAGATTTGTTAATCGTAATTTTTTCAATATTAAAAAAATAAGCAATAATTATTGTACATAAAGGCATTGTTGCATAAAGTAATCCTGCTCTAGCAGCAGTTGTATGTTCTAGACCTAAAGCCATAAAATTTGGAAAAAGAGTAATCATAGCTAAACCAAGTAAACTCATAGGAATTAAATCTGTCTTGAAAAATTTCTTTTTCATATAAATTGACATAGATAGTAAAAATAGAATTAAACCAGTTAAACCATAACGCAAAAAACTTAATGTAAATGGATCTATGCTATCAACCACATATCTTGTAAATACAAATGTGGATCCTCCTAACATAGCGGATAAAGAAGCAAAAAATGATCCTAGCAGCAAAGTTTTGAGGAATGTTTTGTCTTTATTCATTATAGATATTCTAATAAGTTGTAGTAAGGACATAACTTTAAAATTAACCTAATACAACTTTTAACAATTAAAGATAATAAGATTATGAAAAAAAATAAATTAGGAAGAACAGGATTAGATATTTCGCAGGTTATACTTGGAGGAGGATGGGTAGGTGGACTTTTTATTGATCCAAAATATGAAACTATGGAAAAAGCTATAGAATTCTCAATTGAGTCAGGAATCAACTGGATTGATACAGCAGAAAGCTATAGTGATGGCCAATCAGAAAAAAATATTGGTGATTTGTTAAGTTCCTTCTCAGGTGAGAACAAGCTACAAGTCTCATCAAAAGCAAGACTAGATCCCACAAGTTCAGAAACATTTGAATCTCAACTTGATAGAAAATTAGATAATAGTCTTAAAAGATTAAAATTAGACAAACTAGAATTATATCAGTTACATAATAAAATAACACTCGAAGAAAGTGATGAAACCCTAACATCCGCTCAAATTTTGAAGACTAATAGTGTTTCTGAAATTATGGAAAAAATCAAAGAGGACGGTAGGATAGATAGTATTGGCTTTACTGCTTTGGGCGACACTGGTCCCATTAAAGATGTAGTTAATACAGGTTCTTTTGATACCGTCCAAATATATTATAATCTTTTAAATCCAACAGCTAATTTTGATGATAAAGGTTTGTGGAATGATCATGATTTTTCTGGCTTGATATCAGATTGTCAAAAACAAAATATGGGTATAATGGGTATAAGAATTTTTGCTGCTGGTCTACTTGCAACTGATATAAGACATGGGAGAGAAATTCCTGTTACACATGTTATTGATACAAGTGAACAAGAAAAACGAGTTAAAAAAATATTTGAACTTGTAGGTGAAGCTCATGGTAATAGAGCCCAATTTTCTCTAAGGTATGGATTATCAACTAATAATTTGCATAGTGCTGTATTAGGTTTAGCATCATTAGATCATCTTAAAAACTCAATTCAAGCAGTTGAAATGGGCCCATTACCTAAAGATGTTTTAGAGGAAATTGCAAAACTACAAAAAAGAAATTTTATTTGAGTAAGATTTAATTGAATTCAATTAGATTGAGGTGTAAATGAAAACATTAATTTTAGGAGTAGGTGGCATCGGAGGCTTTTTTGGAGGTTACCTTCAACAAAGTGGTGCAGATGTAACTTTTTTAGTAAGGCCTAAAAGAAAAGATTTATTAGTAAAAAATGGTTTAAAAGTAATTAGTCCGCTTGGAAACCTTAAACTAAAACCAAATCTAGTAATAGCAAATGAACTAAAGCCAATCTACGACGTAATATTAGTTTCCTGTAAAACATATGATTTAGATAAAGCTATACTTGATTTAAAACTTACCAAAGGGAAAGGTGTTATTATACCTTTTTTAAACGGTATGACTCACTTAAAAAAGTTAGATGAGGAGTTTGGAAGTAATAATGTCATGGGAGGTGTTGCTCATATAAGCTCAACTATTAACCAAGACGGAACAATAGAACACTTTAGTGAATTTAAAAAACTTACTTTTGGAAACAGAATACCAAACCAAAATTATTTTTTAAAACCATTTTTAGATATGTGTGAAAAAACTAAATTTGATGCTGTTATTAGTGAAGATATAACTCTAGATTTATGGAAAAAATGGATTTTTATTGCTACTGTTGCAGGAGCAACAACTCTTTTTGGTTCAACTTTGGGAGAGATTAGTAATCATGAAGTTGGTAAAAAAACTTTAACGGATTTGTATAAAGAATGTAGATCAATTGCTGAATTTTATGGTTATACACTTGATGATAATGAATCAAATAATGTCTTGAAAAATATTATGTTTAAAGATTCTCCTATTAAAGCGTCTATGCAAAGAGACGTTGAAAAAAATGCCTTTACAGAGCATGAGGAGATATTTGGGCATTTGATCTCTAAAGCAAAAAATTATAATTTTGATAGCCCTATACTAACTTCATGTTATTTAAAAATGAAGCTATACAAAGAAAAGTTAACTTAGTTTTATGTTCCAATTTTAAACGAAGATTTTAAGCCTCTTAAACAAGCTACAACACTTAAACTAGTAATTTTGCCTGTTCCTGGATTCTCAGGTGTTTGAACATTTTGAATAGACATTTCAAAAACCGCGCTGTCTGAGTCAACTTGAACTTTATGGGTATTTCTATTTAAATTAGGATCAGCCCATATCTCAAGGTTAGTTTTATCCGCGCCAATTCCAGCTAAACCTACCGCTGCAGCAACATTTACATTAGCTGGAAAAGCTTTTGCACCATCGGTTGCAGACCCTTTGAATATTAATTTTGGTTCTAATAAATCATTTATTTGAATATTATTATTAATAACATATGTAGCATTAGTCAGAGCATTAGGCGGTTTACGTGTAATCATTGTGACAGAATTAATGTTAGATTCTGAAGCGGCTCTTAGGGCATCTAAGCCTAAAATTGCTCCTGTGGCTAAAATAATTTGAGAGTTGTTATTCTTCGCTAATTTCTCCAGGTCCAAATTATCAAGAATTCCTGAGCCACTTACTGTTATCAATTTTCTTTGTTTATTAATACATTTAGTAGCAATTTCTCTAAAAGCCTCTTTTGGTGCGCAGTCAATAATTATCTCACAATTATCAACAAGGTTATCTAAATTATAAATTTCTATATTTTTATCTAATTTATCAATTCTTTCTTGAGCGTTTGCTTTACTTCTTGATGTGATACCATATAAAGAAAAATCTTCTACCCCATTAATAAGTGCTTTACCAACTTCTGTTCCTATGGATCCAAATCCAACAATCCCGACATTCATGATTTTATCCTATTTTTTTCATCTTCCAATTGCATATCCTTGCATAAATCTTGGATTTGCTGCGCCTTTTAAAATTCCATTTTCCTTAGAAGCAGCTGTCATTCTCCCAAGACTCCATTCAGTATCAACAGAAATTTTATGACCCTTTTTCTTAAGTTCATCAATAGTCTTTGAAGGAAACCTTCCTTCAACGGCTAAGTGACCTATATCAGTTTCTCTTGGATAAAAGGAATTTGGAAAGTGAGCTGTACTAAAACCTGGGGCATCAATAGCCTCCTGAAGGTTCAATCCAAAGTGAACGTGTCTCAAAAACAAATGAAGTGACCACTGATCTTGCTGATCGCCACCTGGTGTTCCAAAAACCATATATGGAACGCCATCTTTTAGTGCTAAGCTCGGAGACAAAGTCGTTCTGGGTCTCCTCTTAGGTCCTATACAAGCAGGTGATTTATCATCTAACCAAAACATTTGACCTCTATTAGACAAACAAAAACCTAGTTCTGGTATAATAGGAGAACTTTGTAGCCATCCACCACTAGGTGTTCCTGCGATCATGTTGCCCCATTTGTCTATTATATCAAAATGAGTGGTATCTCCTTTAGTATTCCCTAAGCTGTTTGGATTTGGTTCATCAAATCTAGCTACTGTTGGTTCGCCTATGTCAAATTTAGAAAATGATTCTGGAGTTGTACCCTTTGGTCTTACCGACACTTCCCCTCCAAACCCAGGAATATTTCCAGGCCTAACTTCCATAGAGGCTTTTCCAGAAATTAGACTTCTTCGTTGAACATTATACCGTTCACTCAGTAATATATCCATCGGTATTTCATTAAAGTTAGTATCACCATAAAAAGCTTCCCTATCTGCAAAAGCTAATTTGGTTGCCTCAACAACTAAGTGAACAAATTCTGGTGACTTTTCATCTAGAACATCCAAATCAAATTTTTTCAATAATGCTAATTGCTGAAGGAAAGTTGGTCCTTGTCCCCATGGACCAGTTTTACAAACGGTATAGTTTTTGTAATCATAAGATAAAGGTTTTTCTATAGAAGCTGACCAATTAGCTATATCATCGGCAGTAAGTAAGCCTTTATGCTTACTTTCAGTTGTATCCATTACATGATTATTTTTACAATAATTTTCAATTTCTTCTGCGACAAAACCTTTGCTCCATATTTCTCTAGCTTGATTTATCTGTTCTTTTTTATCTCTTGACTTTCCTTCTGCTTCTTTAATGATCTTTAAATATGTTTCGGCCATTTTTTTTTATTAGTAAAAAAATCACCCTCTTGAGGCAACCTGCCTCCTGGAAGATATATTTCTGCAGAGCTTGTCCATTCATTTCTAAATAATTCTTCAACAGACTTTATGGTATTAATTATGTTTGGAACTAAATGATAACCTTTCGTTCCAATGTCAATAGATGGTTCCAAGACATCTCTTAATGACATGGTTCCAAAATTCAATAATAATAACATCCAAGCATCAAAAGCACCTGGGACAACAGCTGGTAACAAACCACTACCTGGGACTATATTTAATCCAAGATCATTGAAACTCTTTAACGTCGCTTGCTCTGGAGCTACTCCTTGACCACATATAACAATTGGATCTTTATTATTCGGAGCTAAGATCAATGGTACCTCACCACCAGGACCATTTAGATGAGGTTCGACAACTTGAAGAGTGAATCCTGTAGCAACTGCCGCATCAAATGCATTACCTCCTTTTTCTAATATTGACATTCCAACTGCTGAAGCAACCCAATGAGTAGATGTTACAATGCCAAAATTTCCAACAATTTCTGGTCTAGTGGTAAATTGAAAATTATTCATTTATTAATCTTCCGCTTATTTTAGACTCAAAATACTCTATGATATCTTATTTAACATCAATACTTAAAAAAAATTAACATTTATATTATAAGTGTTATCTTTATAAAATGTTTATTTTGAATCAAAAATTTTTTTATATTAATATTAAATATAACTATAATTTTTAATACTTATCCTTCGATTGCTTCAAAATTAATACCGTGTAAACAAATAAAATTAGTAGTCCCATGGGGTGCTGGTGGGGGTACTGATATTATAATGAGGATGATAGCAAATAAAGCCAACAAAATAGGTTTGAAACCCCAACTACAAGTCGTAAATGTAGGTGGTCAAGGTGGAAACAAAGGTGCTAATCAAGTAGCTAAAGCAAAGCCAGATGGCTGTACATTAATTGCTTTACACGAAAGTGCAATAACCAGTTATCTTACTGGTAGGATTGATATTACTTGGGATGCTTTCGAGCCAGTATCTATGGTTACTTCTACACCTTCAATTATAGGTGCAAATGTTAATACTCCCTATAATAATTTATCAGAGCTAGTTGCAGAAGCTAAAAAATCACCTGAAACAATAACTGCAGGTGGAACTTTCGGCTCAACAAGTCAGTTTGTTTTTCTACTTTTAGAAGATGCTACTGGTATAAAATTTAAACATGTTTCTTACGATGGAACAAAACAAAGAATGACTGCTCTTTTGGCTGATAACATCAAATTAGGTGAGATTAATTTGGCAGCAGCTTTAAAGTTTATTAAAGCTGGTAAATTAAAAGCACTAGGTGTTACCAATGATTCAAGGCTTGATCAAATCCCTGATATAAAAACTGCACAGGAGCAGGGTGCTAATGTTATTTTTGCCGTTGAAAGAGGAGTTGTTGCTCCAAAAGGCACTTCATCAGAAATAGTTAATCATTATGCAAAAATGTTTGAAGGTGCTGCAAAGGACGAGGATTTTAAAGCAGCTATGGACAAAAAAGGTATTTTGATAAACTATAAAGGTCCTGAAGATTATAAAAAACATTTTCAGGCTACTTATGATTATTGGAAACCAATAGCTAAACAAGTTGGTGTATATAAAAGAACAGACTAAAATAGTTAAAGAAGAGATATTTTTTATCTCTTCTTTAAATAAACTATGATGAATATTAACAAAGATACATTTGTAGCTATTTTTTTATTGTTATTTTGTGGAATAATGATCAATAGTAGTTTTGATATTGAAGATCCTGGTTATCAAGGAATGAAAGCTAGTTTTTGGCCAACTATAGTTTTAATTCTTTTATCAATAATGTCTTTAGTTATGCTTATTAAGTCTATTATTTTCCAACGTGAAAATAATTATTTAAAATCAAATAATACATATAAACCAAATGTTTTTTTCAAATTTAAAAATGCTTTAATGTGTTTTTTTATGTTTGTTCTTTTTTTAGCATTTCTAGATTATCTGGGTATGCTAATCGGGGGTGTTCTATTTGTATTTGGTTTACTTACCTTGTTGGGTGGGTTTCAACTAGAAAAAATTATTAATCATTTAATTATTTCTATAATTACAATAGGGATAATGTGGTCAATTTTTACCTTTGGATTAAAAGTTATTTTACCAGAAGGAGAAATTCTTAGAATTTGGTAATATTATGATAGATGTAATTTTACAAGCTTTTGCTAGCATAGTTTTAGATCCGGTAACGCTTGGCTTAATGTTTATTGGAACACTTGCAGGTATTCTAGCAGGTGCAATTCCAGGTTTTACAATTGCAATGGGTGTAATATTAACTCTTCCATTTACCTTTGGCATGACACCAGTACAAGGATTGGCAACTATGTTAGGGGTTTTTGTTGGTGGTTTTTCGGGGGGATTAATGTCATGTATGTTAACTGGAATACCTGGCACGCCATCTTCTGTTGCCACAACATTTGATGGTTTTCCTTTAGTCAGATCGGGTAAACCAGGACTCGCACTAGGTTTAGGACTATGGTCATCTTTTTTTGGAGGAATGATAAGTGCTGTAATTTTAGTTGCATTAGCACCACAATTAGCTTTTCTTGGTTTAGAATTCGGTCCATGGGACTATTTTTCTCTAATAATATTTGCATTAACAATTACAGTCAGTTTGTCTGGTGGAAATATTACAAAAGGATTAATAGCTGGATTATTAGGATTATTCGCCGCAACAGTTGGAGAAGATGAAATTAATGGTGTTGCAAGATTTACTTTCGGATTTGACGAATTTAAACAAGGATTTGCCTTTTTACCTGTTCTAATTGGTTTGTTTGCGTTTTCACAGTTGTTAACTGATGTAGAGGATGACAAAAGAGCAAAGAGCCCTTTAATGTCTCAATCTGGTGCAGTGGTTAAAGTTGAACATAAACAAGCGATAATAATAATTTTAGGAAGGTGGATAAATTTATTTAGATCAAGTTTTATTGGAATTTTTACAGGAATTCTACCTGCTGCTGGTGGATCTATCTCAAATATTTTAGCTTATGACCAAGCCAAAAAAGCTTCGAAAAACAGATCTAATTTTGGCAAGGGTGAATATGATGGCGTTATTGCTCCCGAAGCAGCCAATAATGCCACTGCAGGTGGAGCTCTAATAATGATGATGGCGCTTGGTATTCCTGGAGATATAGTAACTGCAGTAATGTTAGGTGCTTTAATGATTCATAATATAATTCCTGGTCCAACGTTTATACAAGATGAGCCACTACTAGCTTATGGTGTTTTTATAGCTTTTTTTGTTGCTCATTTCTTCATGGTTGGTTTGCAGGCTTTTTCGTTAAGGATATTTTTGCTTGTTACAAAAATTCCTATGTATGTATTAGCTTCTGTGATTTTAGCTTATTGCGCAATTGGTGTTTTTGCCTTACATAATGTTGTTTTTGATATATGGGTAATGTTCTTCTTTGGTGTTATTGGATATGCTATGAAAAAGTTAGATTTTCCCCTCGCACCAATGATATTGGGAGTGGTTTTGGGTAAATTAGCAGAGCTTAATCTGGCAAGGGCGACAGGAATTAGTGACGATATGATGTTGTTTTTAATTAGACCATGGTCTTTGTTTTTTCTTTTAATGGCGATTATTTCTATTGTTTTTCCTTTTTATCAAGATGCAAAAAAAGACACTCTGTTTACAAAAATATATGTTCCAATAAGCATGATTTTACTTGCCTTACCATTATTTTTGATGGGAAGCCCTGTCAGAATGGTTGTGGGAGGTATATTACTTTCAGCGGGATGTTATTTCATTTATAAAAGATCTTCTATATTTAAGACTATCTGATAAAATTATTTACATAATCAGCGCCTAATCCTACAGCAATAAAATGTTTTCTAGCGGCATCAACTCTATCAAAAACGTCAGTTGAATTAATAGTTTTTCCATTCTCATCACAATAAAGTAAGGCTCCAGAATTATGAAATAATGTTATCATTTCTTCACAATCTTCATCTACTACGAGAGTATAAATTTCACCTGGTGGTTCAAATAAATATGATCCTTCAGTAGCAACCCAATCATGTTCGAGGTATCGCCAAGACCCTTTGATGACAAATCCATGAACTGGGGCTGGATGCCTGTGTCGAGACAAAAAACCTCCTCCAATTACTTTAGTCAAATGAACCCAGTATCCTTGACTTATATTAAAGCATAGAGGTCTAGATCATCTACCCGGAGCTAAAGGAACCCATAATCTTTCATCATCTCTAGAAAAGCTATCTTGAATAAATATATCAGGTATAGCACCCTGAGGTTTTGGTCCATTGTAGGGTGAAGGCATATTAAGTTTTTTTATATCATCCA
>QBYJ01000008.1 GCA_003282885.1 SAR116 cluster bacterium AG-325-F22 | reverse complement strand
AGAAAAATTGCTGCAAACGAGCATGACGAACTTGGAGATGTATCTACTTTAGCTGACCCTTTAGTTGTAGAAAACTTAGTAGAAAACAGAAAGAATATTTAATATTTTATTTTTTTTCTCGTATTAAAATAATTCATTAACCATTTCGTCAAAAAAGGAAATACAGCTATTAGAGTAAAGCTCAGTAAAAGTGAGAAAGACATAATATCATTGATATTATTTACCTTTGATATTTCTGAACCTGCATTCACATAAACTATTGTGGCTGGCAACATACCTAATTGGCTTATATAATAAAATTTTTTAAGACTAATGGGCAAGATACCCATTACTAAGTTAATTAATATAAATGAAATTGTTGGAATTAACCTTAAACTTAATAGATACCAAGGACCATCTTCATTAAATTTTTTTATTATTACAGATTTTTTTTTTAAAAATTTGTTATTAACGAAATCAGCCAAGAAATATCTAGATATTAAGAAACATAAACAAGCTCCAATTGTTGAAGCAAACGATACTATTATCACACCTTCCAAAACACCAAATAAAGCCCCAGCAGCAATAGTTAATACACCAGGTAATAATGGAAAGGATAAGCCTGCAAAAATAATGTAAGAAATGAAAAAGACTAATCTAGATAATAAAAACTCTTCATTAGCCCATATTATCAACCACTTAATATTTTGTTTTAAACTATCTAAATTCAAAATTTCTTGAAGATAAAAATATGAAATTGAAAAGGCTAAAATTAAAATGAATATAAGAAAAATTAGCTTTTTCATTATGAGTTAAATACCCCAGATCCTATTTGCGAACTCTGGATAAAATTCTGAAACCATGGGTGCAATCTTATTTCTCAAAATATTTATTCTATTAGTGTCAGGATTAGGCATTTGAGAAATTTTATTATCTAAATCAAAATTAAAACCTGTCATTTTAATTAAATTTTTAACAGTTTCTTTTTCATTAATTTTAAATAAAGAAAATTTTTGTAAGTTTTTATTAAACTTAAATAAAGCTCTATTCGTTAGTAAATATTTGGGTCCTCCTGGCCTATAGACACCTCTTTCAGAGACCCCAGGCGCAGATATAAAATCAACTTTTTTTACTAATGTCCGTGGAGAATGTTCTTCTCTAAATAAAATTATTTGTGGAACTACAAAATACATCAGTGCTGAACCAAATGAACCAGGAAATCTTTTTTTTATTTTTGGATACTCCCCAGTTCCTACTAAATTAATGTTTGCTTGACCATCAATTTGAACACCTCCTAAGAAAAAAGTATCTATTCGTCCCTGAGCGGCACAATCAAAAAGTTCTCTCGCCCCATCTGTAAAATTGTTATATTTATTTGAATGAAGAATAGTTACTCTTAACCTCTTATTCCAAAACTTTGCTTCTTCTTTAGCAAGTAAAGCCGCAGCGCCTGGTATAGGAGAAGCAGCACCAACGGCTACGTGTTTATCGTTTTTTAATAAATCAGCTAATTGACTTATTAAAAGTTCTTCCCTTTGAATGTCTAAGATCACTTTTATTACCTTGAAACTATTGTTACAGACAATATCTCATATATTCTCCAAAACCTTCTTTAGTTTTAGCTGCTAAAGAATATTTTTTTAGTTCTTCATTATCTGAGCTATAAACGCCAGGAAGCGCGCATGGCCAAGCACCATTTTTAACAATTGAAATACCATTTACATATAGAGCAGGAAGACAAGTAGCTGCAGATAATTCATCTTCAAAAAAATCTATATCTAGAACCTTTTCTACAGTTACAAATACTTTTTTTGAAGCATGTGCTAAAGTAGCCAATTCTCTTCTTCGTCCAATTTGTATATTTCCGTTTCTATCAGAACAGGGGGCATGAAAAACTAATATATCTAACTGAACAGCAGGAAGTAATAAAATAGGTTCTTCTTTTACCCCTGAAGATTTCATAGGGTTTGAAATAACATGCCAATCTTTTCTATGTTTTTGAATATCAGATCCAATGACTCCCCTTAAAGGCATGAATGGAACAGATTTTTCAGTTGCTTGTAGTTGAGCATGTAATGCTGGACAAGTTGAGTCTTTAATTAAAATTTTACCATTTTCAACAGCTTCGGAAAATCTAGGCGCCATTCCAAATTCGCCTAATGTTACAGCTGCAGCTTCAATTTCAGATACACAACCACTTCCAATTAACATGTCGCCTTGAATTGTAGTCAATGGAAGACAGTACAATTTTAAATTTTTGACACCTTTTTTTATTAGTTCTTTTGTAAATTTCATTGGAACACCTGAATAATCAGCTGGTATTCCTAAAATAAATCCATCTTGAACTTCATCAACAATTTCTTTCAAGGATAATTCGTCAAATGACTTCATTTTTTAAATTCCATTCTAATTTGTGATGTTAACTAATAATTACTCTTTTTCCCTTTTTTGTATTTTGAAATAGATGCTTTTAACATTTTTTCTTCTTCACAACCAAGAAAACAAATTTTTTCTAATTTTTTCAAATTCGATTCTGCTTTTTGTAATTGTCCTAATGTTAAAAACATTTCTCCTTGATATTCTAGTGCACCTTTATGCTTAGGAGATATAGTTAATGCCTTATTGTAATACATTCCCGCTTTTTCTAAGTCACCAGTTTTCCTAAACGAAAAACCGAGATAATTGTATATATCTGGATCAATTTTATTATTTTGTTCAGCTTTCAAGAGATTTTCAATTGCAAGATTAAAAGACTTTTTCTTTATTAATTTAACTGCCTTATAATAGTAAGCTGATTTAACAGATGTGTCTTTTTTATCATCATCACCTCCACCTGCTGAAAGCGCTGAAAAACTAAATAAGAAAAAAACTACAAAAGTATTGATTTTATTGATGATTAAATATGGTTTTAATTTTTTTAACAATTTTCACTCCATTTACAAAAAGTATTATGATGTATATATATGGAATAAAAATATTTATACTAGGTAACTCATGAAATATATACTTCTAATTACAATATCTTTGTTTTTTTTTAAAAATGATAAAGCTCTGAGTAACGTTTTGCCCAATGATATCTTTTCTTCTGTTGAGGTTATTGAATTACAAATGAACTCTTTGCAAACAAACTCGAAAGTAAATAACGCAGGCATTTATCAATGCTGGCTTTTTGCACATCCAGAAAATAAAAAATATACTGGTCCTTTTTCAAATTTTAAAAGAATGATTGCTGACACTTCATATAAAGTTTTATTAAATTCTCTCAAATTTAAAACTAATTTGATTTCAAAAAATAAAAATATTGCCAAATATTCAGTAGATATAGACGCATATGATAATAAACGTTACAACTTAACTTGGGTTTTAGAAAAAGCTACGCTTGATCAAAATTGCAAAAATTGTTGGATGACTACTTCTGTAACCCAACCCCAATTCATAGGGCTTTTAAATTAAACTTTAACAAAGAGGAAATTATGAAAACAGCTAAAGATTATCTAAAGGAAGCAAACGAAGTGGTTCCCAAAATTGATGTTAATGAGGCCATTGAAAAACATAAGTCTGGGTCTTCCATTTTTATAGATGTCCGAGACAGTTCAGATATAAAAAAAACTGGAACGATCCTAAATGGATTAGAAATACCTAGAGGATTAATTGAGTTCGTAGCAGACGAAGCCACGCCACTTTATAATAAAAATCTTAAGAAAGATTCCGAAATTATCTTAGTGTGCGGAGTAGGTGGTCAAGCAGCATTGACTGGAAAAACTCTTTTAGAAATGGGCTATAAGAATGTTCTGAATGTAGGAGGAATACCCGAATGGGAAAAAAATGGTGGTCCTATGAAGAAGTAGTTTTTTCAATTCTATTTTGGTGAAATAATGTCCAACAAGACAATTGGTATTTTAATGCCTGGCGACATGGGCCATGGGTGTGGGAAAGTATTTATAGAAAACAACTTCAGGGTTATTACATCCCTCAATGGTAGAAGTGATAGAACAAAAAATTTATCTAATAATGCCGGGATAGAAGATGTTGAAACAATTGAAAATGTAGTAAACTTTTCTGACGTCATCCTTTCTATTTTACCTCCTGAGGCTGCACTTAAACAGGCAAGTATTGTTAACATAATAATTTTAGAGAAAAAAAAATATATTACTTACGTTGATTGTAATGCTGTTTCTCCAAAAACTGCAAAAAAAATAAACAACACAATTTCTAGTAAATATTGCAACTTTATTGATGCTGGCATTATTGGCTTTAACCCGGTTGTAGAAAAGGGTCAAACAAGATTATATGTTTCAGGACTTAATACTGAACCGGTAAAAATTCTTCACAATAAGGGTTTTGTAATAAAGGATTTAGGAAAGAAAGTTGGAAAAGCCTCAGCTATGAAAATGGTTTATGCTAGTGCAACAAAAGGTACTTTTGCACTTCACGCTGCTGTCTTAACAACTGCTCATAAGCTAGGTTTATCTTCTGAGTATTTTGACGAATTAAAATATAGTAAACCTGACATTTTATCCGCCATGGAAAGAATGATCCCAAGAATTCCCTTGGATGCAGCAAGATGGGAAGGTGAAATGCATGAAATCGCTAATACATTTTCTGATGCTGGAGTTACACCAAAATTCCATCAAGGATCTGCAGATATTATGTCTTTGGCAAACAAAACTCCAATTGCAAAAGAAACACGAGAAACTGTTAATCAAAACCGTTCGCTTAGAGAGGCACTTGACATGTATGTAGAGGCTTTAAATCATAAATAAGAAAATATTATAATGATTAACATATTAATTTACTATATTATCCTGGGATGTTGTATATAAACAAACTGATCTACAATAAAGTTAATCAAAAATTTTTTTATGGTTGGACAATTGTTGGGATTGGCAGCCTCGGTATTTTCACTAGTGGTGCCGGTCAATCACATACATTCAGCCCTTTTATTCCAGTAATATCTAAAGATTTACAAATTTCTAGCACATCTATTACAACTGCCTACATGATTGCAACTTTATTTGCCGCTTTTTTACTTCCACAAATAGGAAAATTAGTTGACAGGTACGGGCCTAGGATAATCCTAATTTATACAACAATATTTCTTGGTATTGGTTGTTTGGTATTTGGTGCGGCATCAAACTTTTTAATGTTAGCCGTCGCATTTGGTTTTTTAAGATTTTTTGGTCAAGGAACTTTAATGTTAGGTTCAGCAAATATTATTACCCAGTGGTTTGATAAAAAACGTGGTATTGCACTTGGCTTAATGGGATTAGGTTTTGCTTTTTCAATGGGATTACATCCACTTATTTCTGACTTTTTAATTACTAATTATGGTTGGAGAAATGCATGGGTAATTATAGGTTTGTCTACATGGATTTTAATGCTTCCACCATTGATATTTTTGGCTATTGATAAACCGGAAGATGTAAATGAAAAACCTGATGGTATTAAACAAAAGATAATCAATAAAAACACTAAAATTTTTGGTTTAAATTTAAATGAGGCACTTAAAGAAAAAAGTTTTTATATTTTATCATTTTCTTTTTTTTCTATATCTTCTCTAGTTACTGCCCTCCATTTTTTCCAAGTTACAATATTAAATCAGTATTTTAGTCTCCCAAGCAGGGAAGCTGCTGCGTTGTTTATACCTACCATGATTACTATGATTATATTTATCCCATTAGCTGGAAAACTTTTAGACAGATTTAAAACACATAATGTAATTGGAACATCTCTTCTAGTAACAACTGCATCTTTAATTTTTATTACTTTTTCATCAAACATCACTTTTGCAATTATATATTCAGTAATTTTTGGAATTAATAATGCTTTTAATTTAGCATTATTTGGATATATATGGCCAAGATATTTTGGCCGACTTCATGTCGGAAGTATCCAAGGAACAGGTCAAATGGTTCTAGTCGTAGGTGCATCTATTGGAGCAATGCCATTTGCTTTGGCAATGGACTTAGGATATGACTTATTATTTACTATTAGATTATCAGCACTATACCCTTTCTTATCAGCTTTTTTATGTTTTTTCTTTTTAAGAGAATCGCAAAAGCTTACAGATATGCGAAACCAAAAATAAATTGCGAATAGCTAGTATTTATAAAAATATGAACGACAATTTTAAAGCTATTGCAGCTATGATTTTAGCTGTTTTATGTGTCACTATTATGAGTGTCCAAGCAAAGTTAATTGGTATAGAATACCACCCAGTTCAAATTGCTTTTGCAAGAGCAATCGTAGTTTTAATTCTATTGTCACCTATTATCTACAAATTAGGTGGATTTAATTTTCTTAAAACTAAAAAACCAAAGACACATTTTTTTAGAGGAATTGCAGGTCTTATTGGCAATATAATGTTCTTCCTAGCTTTTCAAAGACTTCCAGTAGCAGATGTAACTGTTATCTCTCAAGCAGTCCCTATTTTTGCATGTATTTTTGCAATTTTTTTTCTAAAAGAAACTATAGGTTGGCGAAGATGGACGGCAATTTTTATTGGCTTTTTAGGTGTCATCATAGCTATAAATCCAACCGGACAAATTGCCATAGCCTCTATTTATGCGTTAATTGGAACTCTTATGTGGTCTACAACCATTGTTTTTTTAAGATTGCTTGGTACTACTGAACATCCAGTTAAAACAGTATTTTTTTTTATGTTAGTCAGCGTAATCGTAACTTCATTTTTTCAACCATTTTTTTGGAAACAGCCATCTATAGAAGTGATGTTATTGTTTATTGGTTTAGGCGTTTCTGCCTTTTTAACACAACTATTAATGACTTACGCTCTTCAGAAAGCTCCTGCGTCAATAGTCAGTCCATTTAATTATACAGGAATTATTTGGGCGATAATTTTTGATTTTTTGATTTGGAATACATATCCAATTTTCTCAACAATATTAGGTGGAATTATAATAACTATTTCAGGTTTATATATTTTTAAAAGGGAAGCTAAAATAAAAAAAACTACATAAAGTTGTTTTTAAAATGAGAATACACTACTAATTTAAATATTAGGTATCCTAGAATTGGCATTATCATCATACCAACATTCAGAGGGATAAATTCCCCTGCAAGACCCAACAATATTCCCCCAATTGTAAGAGAACCAAAAGAAACACTGGACCACCAAGTTAAAACCCTGGCTCGATAAATTTCATCAACCTCTAATTGTATAACTGTTTGAGTGCCAATACCTACAACTGTCGTAGTAAAGCCAACAATTGTAAAACCAAATGCCATTAAGTACATTTCTGAGATAAAACCAAGTATGAAACTTACTACTATTCCTAGAGTTAACATTGGGACCAATTTAGTTTCAATTTTTACTTCAGTATTAGTTCGCAAACCTATCCAGATAGAAGCAAGTAAAGCTCCAAATCCAGCAGTTGCTGTGATTAAAGACAATCCAATACTACCTTTATCTAAAATTTCTCCTGCAATAGTAGGTTGTATCTCAAGCATTCCACGTACAAAGAATGCACTGATAAAAACTACAAATAAACCCCTGGCTATAATTGGAGTTTTCAATGCTACTTTTCCACCCTCTAACAAACGTTTGAGAAAATTATCATGTGTACTTGAGGATTTAACTCGATCTCTAAGCGGCATATAAATTAAAACTGGAATGAGTGGAATATAAGTAAGCATGGCAATAAAAAAAGTTGTTTCGAGGTTAAACAAAGCTATTGTGACACCAGCAAAAGCTGGCCCTACAACTCTGGATCCATTAAAAGAGGCTGAATTAAGCCCTACTGCACTGGATAACAAATTTCTAGGAACAACTATAGACACAAAAACCAGTCTTACTGGATGATAACATGCGCTTAATAAACCTTGTAAAATTGATAAAGAAGCTAAAGTAAAAAGCGAGTGCATATCTAAATACTGCAAAAACCAGATTATACCTCCAGTCATAAACATTAGCACTTTCAATATAATACTTGCTGTTCTCATATTCCAATTTTCGGCAAAAACAGCAAATAGAGGACCTATAACTCCTGCTGGAGCCATCAAAGCTAAAGTAACAAAACTTGTCCAAAAAGTTGACTCGGTAATTTCCCATGTAAGCCAACCAACTCCAATTTTTTGTATCCAAAGGCCTAATAGGGCAATTGTATTACTGAGAAAATATAAGGTAAAAGGCTTGTTTGATAAGGCAGTCATTATTGGAAAAAATTTTCCACTTCGGCGTTGAAAGTTTTTGTATCTTCACAATAAGGTGCATGTCCAACATTAGGTATTTCTTTAATTTTTGCGTGCCTCAATAAATTTTCTAACTGATAAGAACGTTCTTTAGATACAACAATGTCTCTTGAACCCTTTAATATAAGACAATCTTGTTTAAGATTTGATAAATAATCTGTTGTATCTAAGGTCTGCATGGCCATTCCACCAGATTTGATAGAACCTTCCGTAATTTCTTCACTTATTAAAGATAAAAAATTGAAGATCTCTGTATTTTTTAATTCAGGTAACATTTTTTGGATTCTTAATTGACCAAATTCTTTATTTGACATTTGTTTTCGCTCTTCTAGCCTTAATTTATATGGATCTCTCAGACAACTTCCTACGGGCATCGCATAACCTTTATGAGTACAAGATAGAATTACCTTATTAATTAATTTGCTATGTTTTGATGCAACTATTTGAGCAAGCATTCCGCCCATTGAATGACCAACTAGATCACACTTTGTAACATCTATACTTTTTAATAAGTTATAAACAATATTTGATATAGACAACATATCTAAATCTGAAGGATCAGACTGACCAAAACCTGGCGCATCAATAGCTATAACTGATCTTCTACCTTTAAAATAATGAAATTGATATGCCCAACTTTTACTATTTCCATTAAATCCATGTAGAAATAATATTGGAATTTCTTCATTAAATTTTTGGTATCTGTAAGAAATTTGTATATTGTATGTGTTGTCCTTAAATATTTTTAATCGCGGCAATTGATTTATTATTTCTGTAAAATGCAAATGAATAACTCCAAAAATTAAAATAAAATTACTCTATGAGTGAATTTAAAAAAAGTTAAAGGTATTATTAAGATATACTTATATCTTTTATTTTGACTCTATTCCATTTTTACTACAAAGTTTTTTTAATATAGAATTTCAGGAGGGAAAAATGAAATTAATCAACAGACTTTTTATAGTGATGATAAGTTGTCTTTTGTCTACTGTGGCTATGGCAAAAGATCTTACTGTTGGATTAAAATCTGAGCCTAGCTCAATTGATCCACATTACCATAATCTTGGTCCTAATAACGCTTTCGCAACACATATTTACGGAACTTTAGTTGGATCAGACGAAAACCAACAACACTATCCTGACTTAGCTACGTCATGGAAGCCTATAAATGATACAACATGGGAATTTAAACTTAGAAAGGGTGTAAAATTTCATGACGGCAGTGATTTTACAGCTGACGATGTTATATTTACTGCTGAGAGAGCACAAAATGTCCCAAAATCTCCGTCAGGATTTGGTACTTATTTAAAAGGGAAAGAGTTTATTAAAATAGATAGTCATACTATACATATTAAAACAAAAAAGCCCTATCCTCTAATGCCTAATGACATAATGACTGTTAAGATTATTTCAAAGAAAAATGGTGAAGGTGCTACTACAGGTGACTACAATAGTGGAAAAGCTGCTATAGGAACTGGGCCTTACAAATTTGTTGAATGGGTGCCTGGTGATAAGATTGTCCTAAAAGCTAATAAAGCTTATCATGGAGCCGGTACTGGAATGGCACAGTTTGAAAATGTACTTTTTAAGCCTATTAAATCTGGTCCAGCCAGAATAGCTGCACTATTAGCAAAGGATGTTGATTTTATTGACAACGTTCCTCCTTTGAATGTTGGAAAAATGAAAAAAAATCCTACAATTAAATTAAATAGTGGTCCATCTAACCGTGTTATTTATTTACATATGGACCAATTCAGAGAAGATTCACCTCACATCGCTGCCATTGGTGGCGGAAAAATTAAAAACCCATTAATGGATGTTAGAGTTAGGAAAGCTTTATCATTAGCAATTAATCGTGACGCAATGGTTGCAAAGGTAATGGAAGGTATAGCTGTTAAAGCAGGCCAATTATTACCTGCAGGTTTTCATGGAGTTTCAACAAAAATGAAACCTGATCCTTATGATCCAGATACAGCAAAAATGCTTTTGAAGGAAGCTGGTTATGGCAATGGTTTTGAAATGACAATTCATGGACCAAATGATAGATACATTAATGATGCTAAAATTGCAGAAGCTTTAGCTCAAATGTTCTCTAGAATTGGTATTAAAGCAAAAGTTGAAACAATGCCAAAAGCTGTCTATTTCAAAAGAGCATCACGTGGTGGTCCTAATAAAAGTCCAGAATTCAGTTTTATGGTTCTTGGATGGGGGGCTGGTTCTGGAGAAGCTTCATCTCCTTTGAGAGCACTTTTGCATACTTATGATAAGTCTATAGGAATGGGAAGAGCCAATAGAGGAAGGCATTCTGATCCTGTTGTCGACAAACTAGTTCAAGAAGCTCTTGGAACCGTTGATTCTGATGCAAGAGGAAAACTTCTTGCTGAAGCAACGGAAGTAGCGGTAGGTCAAAATTATGGTGTTATCCCAATACATTATCAAATGAATACTTGGGCATCTAAATCCGGCTGTAGCTACACTCCTCGAACAGATGAGAGAACTATTGCAACTTACGTAAAGTGTAATTAATTAGAACAATTTAAACCAGAGCATAACTGCTCTGGTTTTTTTTAATTTAATGATGAAAACATGACCCCTTTTATATTTACAAGATTAGCCCAGAGTGTGCTCGTATTATTTATAATGTCACTCTTGGTATTTGGGGGGGTTAATCTAGTTGGGGATCCAGTTGAAATGCTGATTAACCCCGAAGCTGACCAAGCCGAAGTAGAAAGAGTTATTAGAGAGTTAGGATTAGATAGACCTGTTACAGAACAATATTGGTATTTCTTAGTAAATGCTTTTAAAGGGGATCTTGGTGATTCATTTATTTTTGGTGAACCAGCATTGAAACTGATTATTCAAAGAATGCCCGCGACACTAGAATTAGCATTATTTTCTCTTTTTATTTCACTTGTCATAGCAATACCTCTTGGTATCTATGCAGGCTATAAGCCAGAGAGTAAAACTAGTAAAATAATAATGGGTGGTTCAATTTTAGGTTTTTCAATGCCAACATTTTGGGTGGGCATTATCTTTATTATGATTTTTGCAGTCCATCTTGGATGGTTACCATCAACTGGAAGAGGTGAAATTGGTACTTTTTTAGGGATTAATAGCTCTTTATTTACCTTAAATGGGTTGTCACACGTTTTTCTACCTGCTTTGAATTTAGCATTATTTAAAATTTCGTCGGTGATCCGCTTAACTAGAGCTGGAACGAGAGAAATAATTCTTCAAGATTATATTACTTTTGCTCGATCAAAAGGTTTGTCTGAAAAAAGAATAGTTTTAGTACATATACTAAAGAATATTCTAATTCCAATTGTAACAGTCGTTGGACTTGAATTTGGATCACTAATCGCATTTTCAACTGTTACTGAAACAGTATTTGCGTGGCCTGGAATGGGTAAACTAATCATTGACTCAATTTATAATCTAGATAGACCAGTTATTGTCGCTTATCTGATGATAATTGTAACATTTTTTGTTTTTTTAAACCTTATTGTCGATATTCTTTATACATTTTTAGACCCTAGAGTGAGAATTAAAGGTGACAGTCAATGAACCCCAAAATTAAAAAAATCAAAGAGTTTTGGAAAGATTTTTCATCCAATAAAGTTGCTGTAGTATCTTTAATAATTTTTATGTTAATTTTATTTGTTGCTGTTTTTGCACCTTTAGTATCACCAACTGACCCATATGATCTAAATACTGTAAGTATAATGAACAGTAGGCTAGCCCCTTTTTCAGAAGACTTTTCTGGAAATTATTTTTTACTTGGCACCGACGGAGCTGGAAGAGATATGGTTTCTGCTATATTCTATGGTTTACGTGTTAGTCTAGGCGTTGGTGTGCTTTCAGGCATTTTTGCTCTTATTATTGGATCTTTTTTTGGAATTTCAGCAGCTTTTTTTGGAGGAAAATATGAATCTGTAGTTATGAGGATAGTTGATATTCAACTAAGTTTTCCCTCAATTTTAGTTGCTTTGATAATTCTAGCTGCTTTTGGAAAAGGAGTTGAAAAAACTATTATTGCATTAATTTTAGTCCAATGGGCCTATTATGCAAGAACTGCTCGTTCGAGTGCTTTAGTAGAGTTAAATAAAGAATATGTTGATGCAGCTAGATGTTTAGCTTTTAGTAATACTAGGATTATGTTTAAACATATTCTACCAAATTGTATGGCACCGCTAATTGTTGTTGGTACTCTTCAAACAGCTCATGCTATTTCATTGGAAGCAACGCTAAGTTTTCTTGGGCTCGGATTACCTATTACAGAGCCTTCTTTGGGTCTTCTTATTGGTAATGGATTTGAATATATGTATAGCGGTGATTATTGGATTAGCATCTTTCCCGGTGTGGCGCTACTCATTACCGTTGCTTCCATAAACTTAGTTGGAGACCATTTAAGAGATATGTTTAATCCTCGACTTCATTAAAAAACAAATAATTGTTTAATCTTCAATTCTGTATGCTAACCTAACAGCCGTTTTACCTTTAAATAACCTTTTAGTAGGCATTATTAAAATTGTTTCGTCATATGGAGCATAAACAAACTCCTGGTCATCTTTACCAATAACAGTCCCTTTTTTAAGAACTTCAAAGCCTTGCCAGTCACTAGAAAATTTAAATTTATCTGTCTTTATAGTGATAATTTCTCCTACCCGATAAACCTCTTTTTGAAATTTTTTAGGCTTTAATTCATTTAGAAACTCATCACCAAATTTTTTATCCATAGTGGTTGTGCTTCTAAGAAATCTTATGAGAGTTTCAATTGCTATTCTTTCAGACAGTTTTTCCCAATGTTGACCACATTCAACTAGGAGTGCATTTTTATTACTCTCTTTTCTTGAAAAGTCCAAGTAATCTCTCATTCTCATACCCTCTTTATGGCCTGTGTCAGAAATAATAGGCATGCTCATTCCAACAGATTTAGCAAAGTTAATACCTTTTTCTAATGTACCCGCCATCATAAGTGGAACACATGGTTTTTGCATTGAGTGAATATCTAATAAATAATCAGCTTGTGATACTATGCTCTTGACTTCATTTGCTCTAAAAAATTCACTAGTCTTTTTTCTGGAAGTATCTTCCAAGACACCATCTGCCCATAATCTGTTAAAATCTTCATCAACCCATCTAGTTCTATTTGGATTTTTGGGATCAAAAGCAAAATAAGCTTCAACATTCATGAAACCTAGAGTTAATTTACCTGACTTAGGTCTAAAATTATTTTTTAAAAACCAATCTAAAGCAATAGCTCCACAAGGCTCATTCCCATGTACTATTGAAGATATAAAAACATGAGGACCACTCATACCACTATCAAGTGATAATATATAGTCGACTCCTGTATTAGTTTTTTTATAACTTGATATGTCAGGAGCAGTTAATTCTACCGGGAACTCATTAGCATAATCTAGTCTTGGGTCATTCATAATTCTTGTCTCTAAATTACATTGTTAATTAATCATTCCATCAAACGGTTTAACAAAATGCTCTTCACTCAATTTTACCATTTCTATTTTTTCAGGCTCGTAACCATGTGGTTTTAAAAGACTAGGAATTTCGTCGCTCATCAAATTTAACTTTGTTTTTCTTTTACTGGGATCTGCTATTGGCACTGCAGCCATTAACTTTTTTGTATATGGGTGTTGCGGATTTTCAAAAATTTCACTTCTTAGCCCAATTTCAACTATCTCACCTAGATACATTACACCTATTCTATGACTAACTCTTTCAACTACTGCCATATCATGACTTATAAAGAGGTAAGACAGGCCAAATTCTTCTTGAAGTTCCATCATTAAGTTAACTACTTGTGCTTGAATTGAGACATCTAGGGCGGAAACAGCTTCATCAGCAATAATTAATTTTGGTTCTAAAGCAAGTGCTCTTGCAATTCCAATTCTCTGCCTCTGCCCTCCCGAAAGTTCGTGTGGGAATCTCAAGGCATATTGTTCGTTCAATCCTACACGATTTAACAATTGCATAACTTTTTCACTTGATCCTAATTTTTCATCTAATCCATGTACTAAAATAGGTTCAGCTATTATCTGTCCAACTGTCATACGAGGATTCAAAGATGCAAAAGGATCTTGAAATATCATTTGCATTTGTTTTCTGTATTGAATCATCTCTTTATTATTTAAGTTGGTTAATTCTACCCCCTCAAAAACAACACTCCCTCTTGTTGGTGATGTTAAACCTATAATACTTCTTCCAGTTGTAGATTTTCCACATCCACTTTCACCAACCAGCCCAAAAGTTTCTCCAGGTTGCAAACTAAGATCAATATTTTCAACAGCATGAATATTACCTTTTTTTGTTCCAAAATCCTGTTTTATAGAAAACCTTGTTGTTAATCCTCTAACCTGAAGTAACGGATTGGAAACTCGATTTACAGTATCTTTTATTTCAATTATTTTATTTTGAGTTGTTGTTTTTAATTGCTGATTGTCTGATGAATTTATATCTACATTCATAAATTTTGCAGGTAGTAACTTACCTTTCATACTTCCTAATTTTGGGACGGCTGCAAGCAATGATTTTGTATAAGGATGTTGTGGATTATTGAAAATTTCTAAGGCAGATCCTTCTTCAACTTTTTTTCCAGCAAACATTACAACAACCCTATCAGCAATTTCTGCAACCACTCCCATATCATGAGTAATAAAAATTACCGACATTCCTATATCACGTTGTAACAATTTAATTAAATCTAGTATTTGAGCCTGTATTGTAACATCAAGCGCAGTTGTAGGTTCGTCAGCGATTAGTAAAGAAGGTTTACAACTTAATGCCATAGCTATCATGACTCTTTGTCTCATACCCCCTGAAAGCTCATGCGGATATTGGTTTAATCTTTTTTCAGGCTCAGGTATTCTAACTAACTTCAACATTTCCAATGCTATTTCGAGAGCTTCCGCCCTAGTTTTTCCCTGATGCTTTAAAATTGTTTCTGTCATTTGCATTCGTATTGTGAATACTGGATTCAACGATGTCATGGGTTCTTGAAAAATCATAGAAACATCGTTACCTCTAATATCTTTCATTATATCTTGGCTCTGTTGAGCTAAATCTAGATTTATTTTGTTTTTAGTTTCCAGATTAATTTCTCCTGAAATTATGTTTCCACCTGAAAAATCAACAAGTCTCATTAGTGATAATGCAGTTACAGATTTACCTGAACCAGATTCGCCAACAATAGCAATTGTTTCTCCTTTTTTTATATCGAATGATACTCCATCAACAGCTTTAACCACTTGATCTTTTAAATTAAAATGAACTCTAAGATCTTTTACTTCTATTACAGGTAAGGCGTTATTTTTTTTACTTTGTATACCTGACTCATTCATAAGTAACCCTCATCAATTTCTTTTTTTATTTTATTAATTAGTTTTTCTAAATCTTTTTTTAAAATTTTGAAGTTGTCTGTTTTTTTTCTTGTTTCTTCATTCATATATAATTTTCTATTTACCTCAATTTGAACTGAATTCTTATTTTGCAAAGGATCACTATATGCTTTTACAAGTTCCATACCTTTATATGGATAATTGATATCTACAGAGTAGTTTAAACTCCTCAAAAAATCTACAATTAGGTCTGTAAACTTTCTATGACAAGATGTTCCTTCTCTATCTCCTATTACAAAGTCTGGTCTTATTGTGCCCTGTGATTGATCTGACATTGCTGTAGCTTGATTTTGCATGGAGTGAGCATTTACGTGGTAAAACTTACCATAATTTTTATAAGTTTCGTTTAGTGTGTGTTTAAGAATTTTATGATATGGTCTATAATATATATTAACTCTATCCATTAATTGTTTTAGTGTAATTTTATCTTTATACATTGGCTCTCCATTTGGAGGAATTTTTATCCAAACTAAACCAATGCCAAGTTCACTTTTAATAGTTGGATTAAATTTTATTTCGCTAATACTGTTATTTTTTTCATTTAAATCTTCAAATTTGAAATCGGTTTCTGATCTATTAGGATCAATATATGACCTTGGAAATTTAGCTTCTATAAAAACTCCACCAATAGATGAAACAAATTCATATAGCTCATTAACATGAGTATCTTCAGCTTGTCTTAGTTTTGAAAGTTCTGCTTGATGATTGAAATCTAATGGATATTCAGTACCACTATGAGGAGAATCAATTATTAAAGGAATTGATTGACCTTCATCTCCTTCAACGTTTAGGATCTTATCAGACATTTGCAGCTCCAAATTTTAAAATAATACCTAATTATTGAGTGTATAAAAAATGAATATCAAGCAAAAAATTGAACAAATAACTCCCGCAATGATTGAATGGCGCCATAATATCCACGAGAAACCTGAAGTAGCTTACCAAGAAAAAGATACTTCTGACTTTATTTCAAAAAAGCTAAATGAATTTGGAATAGAAGTTCATCAGGGTATTGGTAAAACTGGTATTGTTGGAATTATTAAAGGTAAAAATAGTAATTCAGATAAAGCAATAGGTATAAGAGCTGATATGGATGCTCTTCCTATGACTGAAAAGACTAATTTATCCTATGCATCCAAAAATGAAGGATCTATGCATGCGTGCGGTCATGATGGTCATTCAACAATGTTATTGGGTGCTGCAAAATACCTGGCAGAAACACGAAATTTTCATGGAACAGTTTATTGTATTTTTCAGCCAGCAGAAGAAGGTGGCAACGCAGGTGCAAAGGCAATGATTAATGATGGTCTTTTTAAAAAATTTAAAATCGATACTGTCTGGGGAATACACAATTGGCCAGGAATACCTCTAGGCCAAGCTGTCATTCATGAAGGTTTTGCAATGGCTGGGGGAGATATAATTATTTTTACAATTGAAGGAAAAGGAGGGCATGCAGCCCAGCCTCAATATTCTAATGATCCAATGGTAGCAGCCGGTTTAACTATTACAGCTCTTCAAAGTTTAATTTCAAGACAATTGGATCCATTTAAAAATGCTGTTTTATCACTTACTAAAATTGAAGGTGGTTCAGCTTTTAATGTAATACCCGATACAGTAACAATTGGAGGAACCCTAAGGTCAACCAATATAATCATAAGAGATGACATGCTAAAAAAGATTAAGAAAGTTGCATTAAACGCATGCGCAATTTCTAACTGCAAAGTTAACATTGAAATTAGGCCAGGATATCCATCAACAATAAACGACAAAAAAAGTGCAAAATTAGCATCAGAAATTTTTAAAAATACTTTTGGTGAAGCTTCAATCAATGTTAAAGAAACTCCAACTATGGGTTCTGAAGATTTTTCATATATGCTTGAAGAAAAACCAGGAGCCTATATCTGGCTAGGAGCAGGCGAGGATGCAGAAAAGCTTCACAGTGCATATTATGATTTCAATGATGCACTATTACCAATTGGTGCTGAATACTGGGCAAACTTAGCTGAAACAATTCTTGTGGAATAATAATTATAAAAGAATTTCTCCATTGATATATTTTTTTGCCTCTTTAGTTAAAGGGTTTCTAAAAAATGCATTTGCATCTGTTTGCTCTAGTATTTTACCCTTATTAAAAAAAATTATATCAGATGCTAGTCTCTTAGCCTGAGCCATATCATGTGTAGTAAGTATAATTGTAGCCCCTTTTTTACTCTCCTCTAGAATAATTTCTTCTATTAATTTCAATGAAAATGGGTCTAAATTTGCAGTGGGCTCGTCAAGTAGAAGAACTGATGGCTCAATGAATAAAGCTCTTGCTAGAGAAAGTCTTTGTTTTTCTCCTCCAGAAAGTAAGCGTGCAGGTTTATCATCATATCCCTCTAATCCAACTCTTTTTAAAATATTTTTAATAATTAATTTACCATTTTTATTTTTAACATTAGAAACAAAATCCATATTAGATTTTACATTTCTTCTTAACAAAGTTGGAGTTTGAAAAACCATTGCTTGCTTATTTCTAATTTCATCATTGTTGTATATTTTGTTAAACGTTATTTTCCCATAATCTATATTTGTTAATCCATTTATGGTCTGTAGAAATATACTTTTGCCTGCACCGTTTGGTCCAATTACTGCAGTAATAGAATTATTTTTAATGCTACAACTAATCTTGTCTAGAATTAGATCTTTTCCTAATGAAACTGATAGATCAATAACTTCAATGGGGGTTAATTTTATTAAGTTTTTTTTGTTAGATTTATACATACATTCTTCTTTTCGCCCTAATCTTTAGACGAATTAAAATAAAGTTTGTAGTTAATGCAATTGATAGAAGAATTATTCCCAAAGCTAATGCTAGAGACAAATTACCTTTAGAAGTTTCTAATACTATTGTTGTCGTCATAACCCTTGTTAAGTGATCAATATTTCCACCTACAATTATTACAGCTCCAACTTCTGATATAGCTCTACCAAATCCAGCTAAAACTACGGTAAGTATCGAATATCTAGCATCAAAAAGATACGCTATGATCGCTTTATGAGACGGTACTACCAGAGAAGCAAAAAGAGACTTATATTCTTGACTAATTTCTTCTATTATTTGAGAGGTTAACGAAACTATAATTGGAGTTATTAATATCATCTGAGCGATTATCATTGCAGTTGGAGTATATAAAATGCCCAGCCAGCCAAATGGCCCAGACCTTGAAACTAGTAAATAAACAATTAATCCAACAACAACTGGTGGTAACCCCATCATAGTATTGAATAGAACTAAAAATGCGTCCTTACCCCAAAAACTTTTAATGGCTAAAAAAGTTCCTAATGGCAAACCAATTAAACAAGAAAGAAGTAATGAAATACCACTCACTTTTAAAGAAAGTAGTAATATTTCAAATAAATCCTCATTAAGAGTAAAAACTAACTCAAATGATTTCGCAAATGCTTCTAGTAAAATATTCATATTATTATTGATTTATTATGTTTTAAATTGCAATATTATGTGAAAATTACAATTATTGCAATTTTTACGTTATATAGGTAAAATATGTTTAGAATAAATCTATTTATTCTCTTGTTTTTATTATTTCCAAGGATCTGCTCAGGTGACAATTCATTAATAGTTCAATCAACAACTTCAACCTATAACTCTGGTTTCTATGAGTACATACTCCCAATTATTAAATCAGAGATAAATGTGGTTGCTAATGTTGTATCAGTTGGCACTGGCGCTGCACTGAAAAATGCAGCCAATTGTGACGGAGACGTACTAATAGTACATGCAAAAAAAAGAGAGTTAAAATTTGTTAAAAATGGATTTGGCCTTAAGAGATACAATTTAATGTATAATGATTTCATCATAGTTGGACCAAAAGAAAATCCTGCTAAAATAAATTTAACTGATGACCCTATCACATCTTTTACAAAAATTTTTACCACATCCTCAATTTTTATATCAAGAGGCGATGACTCTGGTACGCATTTTAAAGAAATAAGTATATGGGACAAAGCTAAATTAAAGCCAATTGAATTCTCTGGAAAATGGTACAGAGAAACAGGTTCTGGGATGGGAACAACTCTTAATTTAGCAAGTGGTATGGGTGCTTATACATTAAGTGACAGAGCATCATGGATTTATTTTAACAATAAAAATAACCTACGTATTATAGCTGAAAAAAATAAAACGTTATTTAATCAATATGGGATTACGATGGTTAACCCATCAAGTTGTCCAAATGTAAAATTTAAAAACGCTAATAAATTTATTAGTTGGCTCTTATCAAAAAGAGGACAAAAAGTTATTGAAAACTTTAAATTGAAAGGAAAACAACTTTTTTTTCCTAACGCAAGTTAAAAGTTTTCAAGCTGTTTTAAGGGTAAGTTATGAGAATTTTTCATTTCTTGAAGTGATATACTCGAAGACATTTTTGTAAATTCAAGTTCTCCTATCAACTTCTGTTGAAAATTATCATAATCCTCAATGCTAGAGGCAACAATTTTTAATAAATAATCTGAGTCTGAACCAGTTAACCTATGTGTTTCGATAATTTCTTCATGCTTATCAACAACTTTCTGGAAACTTGAAATCCAGTCCCTTGATTGGTGACTAACTCTAATAGATAAAAAAACTACTACAGCTAAATTTATTGCTTTTCTGTTAAGAACGATAGTTCTAGCTCAAATCACCCCACCCTCTTCCATTTTTTTTATCCTGTTCCAACAAGGTGTAGAAGAAATTCCCACCCTTTTAGAAATTTCTGACAGAGGTAAACCAGCATTCTTCTGAATTATAGTTAAAATTTTCTTATCAATATCATCAATCACATCAAAATCTTTAGAAAAAATTTTCTTCAATGTAGCATTTATTACTAAAATAAAAAGAAAGTTTATTATTTAATTTTTAATTTAACAGAATAATTTTTTAATTTGTTCTATAAAGAGGCTGTAATGCCCCCATCAACATAAAGCGTGTGCCCATTAACAAAGTTAGATGCATCAGAACTTAAAAAAATACTTGCGCCAACCAACTCTTCAACTTTGCCCCACCTACCTGCAGGTGTTCTATTTTCCAACCAAGAAGTAAAATCTTTGTCAGACACTAGTGCGGCATTCAAAGGTGTATCAAAATAACCTGGAGCAATAGCATTACATTGAAGTCCATACTTTGCCCAATCCGTTGCCATTCCTTTAGTAAGATTTCCAACAGCACCCTTAGTTGCAGTGTAAGGAGCAATACCAGGTCTTGCTAATAAAGTTTGAACACTCGCAATATTAATAATTTTTCCTGAGCCCCTTTTGATCATATGCCTTGCTACTACTTGGCTTACATTAAAAACGGATGAAATATTTGTTTTTAATAATTGTTCAAACTTATTAGGTGGAAAGTCTTCAAGCGGTGTTCGATGTTGCATTCCAGCATTATTTACTAATATTTCAATTGAACCTATTTCGTTTTCAAATTTATTAACAACATTATCAATTTCATTTTTGTCAGTAACGTCGAAAGATAATTGATGCAAATTATTTTGTGGGGTAAGAGTTTTTGCTGCTTTATCTAATTTTTCTTTATTCCTTCCATTTAAAATAATTTCTGCGCCAGCTTCATCAAGTCCTTTAGCTAAAGCGAAACCTATTCCTTGAGATGAACCTGTTATAAGAGCTCTTTTACCTTTTAGGTTAAATAATTCTGTTCCAGAACTCATTCACTATCTCCAAATTGAATAAAAGTAAAATATATATAAATAATAAAAATATTGCTAATCATCTTTCAAAAATTTAACTTTAAAATCTTAATTTCGAATGCGGGAAAATAGATATGAAATCAATAAAGATTCACGGGGCTATGGACTTAAGAATAGACGATTATCCATTGGAAAAAATATCTTCTAATCAAGTTGAAATTTCTATTGCAACCGGCGGTATTTGTGGAACTGATCTCCACTATTATAAGCATGGTGGGTTTGGCTACATTAAACTAAAGGAACCTATGGTGTTAGGACATGAAGTATCTGGCCATGTTACTAAATTAGGACCAAAAGTAACTAACTTATCTATTGGACAACTTGTTTCAGTATCGCCATCTAGGCCGTGTAATAAATGTATGTTCTGTTTAGAAGGCAACCAGAACCATTGCATAAATATGAAATTTTATGGCTCTGCAATGCCCTTTCCTCATATTCAAGGCGCTTTTAGGGAAAGACTAGTTGCGGAGGATTATCAATGTGTAGCAGCAGACGGTCTATCACCAGAAGAAGCGGCAATGGCAGAACCGCTTGCAGTTTGTCTTCATGCCATAAAACAAGCAGGAGATATTTTTGGAAAGAAAGTATTAATAATTGGATCTGGTCCTATTGGGACACTTGGTGTTTTATCAGCTAGACGTGCAGGAGCAGAAGAAATATTAGTTACAGATATTTCAGATAAGGCTCTGGAATTTTCAAATTTAGTGGGAGCAGACAAAGTTATAAATACTTCAAAAAACTATCCTCAAATTGAAAAATTTCAAGTTGGGAAAGGTTATTTTGATCTTGCAATTGAATGCTCTGGCTCTGCCTCAGGTATAAATGATGCTATTAAGTGTTTAAAACCAAAAGGTACTCTTATACAACTAGGATTGGGAGGGGATATTCTTATGCCATTAGTTTCCGTGACAACTAAAGAATTGAATATTAAAGGATCATTTAGATTTCATTCGGAGTTTGAATTAGCTGTCAAGATGATGAAAAAGAAACTAATTGATGTTAAACCTCTTATTACTCACAGTATTCCTTTTCAAAACGCCGAACAAGGTTTCAAAATTGCAATGGATGAAAAAGAAAATAGTATGAAGGTTCAATTAATATTCTAGTTTTATATGGTCAATTTAATTAATTTAAATGAATAAGATTAATAAAGGTTGACTTCTTTACCATTTCAAACGCACCATAAGAAATTAATTTTCATAGGGGAGTTGAAATGAAAAATTTAAAAAAAATAATTTTAGGTGTATCGGCGTTGGCTGTTGCCTCAACCTTATCAATAACTGCTATAGCAGAAGAATGGCGTGGATGGAATATTCATAAACCAGGGTATCCAAATACTGTAGCTATGGACAAGTTTGCCGAATTGTTAAAGGAAAAAACTGGTGGCGAGATTACTTTAAAAATGTTTCATTCAGGCGTATTGGGAAACCAACCTGATGCTATTGAACAAGTTAGAGTAGGAGGACTAGCTATTGGTAACTTCAATCTTGGTCCAATAGGGCCTATGGCTGCAGAGGCAAACGTAGTTTCATTGCCTTTTATATTTAAGGACATGGGTCATATGCATAGAGCTTTAGATGGTGCTGCAGGAGACAAAATTAGTGCTGGGATGGAAAAAATAGGAATAGTTGCGCTCGCTTGGTATGACTCAGGAGCCCGTTCATTCTACAATTCTAAAAAACCAATTATGAAGCCATCAGACGTAAAAGGTTTAAAGGTAAGAGTTATGAATAACGACCTATACTCAGGAATGATTTCTGCTTTGGGAGGGAATCCATCACCGATGGCTTTTTCTGAAGTTTTCCAATCACTTAAAACCGGTGTGGTTGATGGAGCTGAAAATAATTGGCCTTCTTATGAATCAACAGGCCATTTTGAAGTAGCAAAATATTATTCACTTTCTCAACATTTAATTATACCTGAATGTGTATGTATAAATGATAAAGTTTATAATAACTTATCTGCTAAAAATAAAAAGGCTGTAAAAGAAGCTGCAAGAGAATCTGCAGAATTACAAAGAGCTTTGTGGGAAAAAAGAGCTATTTCTAGCCGTGATAAAGTAATGAAAGCTGGGGTTAAATTTAATGAAATTCCAAATAAGCAAGCTTTCATGGACGCTATGAAGCCTGTTCACACAAAATACTTGTCAGCGAATCCTGATTTAGTTCCATTGGTAAACTTAATTAAAAATACTAAATAAAACTTTAATTTTATTGGCCATATTTAATATGGCCAATAACAAATCTGACAAATATTTAAATGGAGATTAATTATCAATAAAAAATCTCTTAAATTATTAGAAATTTATAATACCCTACTAGAAAAAATTGCTTACGTTTGTAATATTGTAACTGGATTTGCTCTGATTGTGATGACAGTAATTTTCAGCTGGTTAGTTTATGGAAGATATGTTTTAAACTCTACACCAACATGGGTAGAACAAGTTTCTCTTTTGCTTGTAGTCCTAATTGGTTTTTTAGGTGCAGCTATAGGAATTCACAAAAGAACGCATTTAGGAGTATCCTACTTTAGAGACAGAATGCCTATTGTATTAAAAATTATTTTTGACTTAACAACTCATTTTATGCTCATGATATTTGGTTATGTTATGATGGTATATAGTTATAAATTAGTTGTTTTCAAATGGAGTACACAAATTCCTTTAATTCATATTCCAGAGGGGCTAAGAGCAGTCCCTATTATGATTTGTGGAGGATTAATTTTACTTTTTTCGATTGGTCATTTGTTAAATTATAAGGGTACCATTACTAAGAATATCAAGCCTAAATGAGGTAGAAAATATGGGCTTATTAATAATGATGGGAATTTTTGCTTTTGGAGTGGTTATTGGAGTTCCTGTAGCCTTTGCTCTCGGCATTGGGGCAGTGTCAGCATTCTACTTCGAGGGATTACCCCTAATTATAGCTTTTCAAAGAATTATATCTGGAATAAATGTTTTTTCATTACTTGCCATTCCTTTTTTTATTTTCGCAGGCGAATTAATGTTCCATGGAGGTATAGCAGTAAGGTTAGTTAGATTAGCTTCCTCTGCAGTTGGTGCTGTAAGAGGAGGTCTTGGTGTCGTGAACGTTTTTGCATCCATGCTTTTTGGAGGAATTTCAGGATCAGCAGTTGCCGATGTTTCAGCTCTTGGTTCAATATTAATTCCGGTGATGAAAGAAAAAGGATATGACGAAGACTACGCGGTAAACGTAACTGTAACCTCTTCTATTGCAGGCATCATGATACCGCCTAGCCACAATATGATTTTATTTGCTGTTGCGACTGGCGGTGGGGTGTCAATCACTCAACTCTTTTTATCTGGGATAATACCAGGCGTTGTAATGTGTGTTTGTTTGGCTTTAGTTGCTTACTTGGTGGCTGTTCAAAGAGGTTACAAATCAGAAGTTTTTCCGGGATACTATGCTCTGTTTTTACATTTTGTGACTGCACTACCAGGACTGTTTACTGCAGTTATAATAGTGGGGGGAGTGTTATCAGGTATTTTTACAGTAACAGAATCAGGTGCATTTGGGACTCTTTATGCTTTCCTTGTTACAGTTTTTGTTTATAGGGCTTTAACTTGGGAAAATTTTAAAATTGCTGTGATTAATTCAGTTAAGACTACATCTATGGTTATGATACTAGTTGCTAGTGCATCTGCTTTTGGTTACATGTTAACTTTTTATCAAGTTCCGTCCCAAATGATAACCTTTATGAATGGTATATCAAGTAATCCTATTGTTATTTTATTAATGATAAACATAATGTTATTAGTCTTGGGAATGATTATGGATATGGCTGCATTGATCCTAATTTGCACGCCAATTTTTTTACCATTAGCTGTATCTTTAGGGATGGATCCCCTTCAATTTGGTATGGTATTGATGATGAACTTAGGACTTGGTTTATGTACACCTCCAGTAGGTGCCTGTCTTTTTGTCGGCTGTGCAATTGGTAAAGTACCAATTGAACGAGTTGTAAAAACAATTTGGCCATTTTATTTTGCAATCTTTATTGCACTTATGCTTACTACTTTTATACCTGCTATATCCTTAACTTTACCAAATTTAATAAAATAGTTATTTTATTTAAATTTTTGTAATTTTGGAGAAAATGAATTGAACAATATTCACGTAGATTGCGTGTTAGATATAAAAGCAAATTTAGGAGAAGGTCCTATTTGGTCAACTGCAGACCAAAATCTCTACTGGGTTGATATAAATAACTGCCAACTTAACAAGTTCAATCCCATAAATGGTAAAAATAAAACTATCAATGTTGGTAAACCAATTGGGTGTTTTGCAATTAAAAAGAACCTTAATATTATATTAGCTCTTACTAGTGGTTTTTTTGAATTAAACCAATATGATAAAAGTATAAAATTCATAAATAATCCAGAGAATAATATTTTAAATAATAGATTTAATGATGGAACCGTTGACTTAAAAGGTAGGTTCTACGCCGGAACAATGGCAATTAGTGGTTCAAATATAAATGCTGAGCCTAAAGGTAGTCTTTATTGCCTTGATCAGTCAGGTAGAGCAAAAAAAACTATGGAAGGTTTTCATACTATTAATGGCTTAGCTTTTTCACCTGAAGGTAGAACAGCATACATATCTGATAGCGCTCCTTGGATCAGAACTATATGGGCATATGATTATGATTTGGATGAAGGTATTTGGTCTAACAAACGTATTTTCTTTGATACTAAGGATATTGCAGGAAGGCCAGATGGCGGTTGTGTTGACGCAGACGGTTGTTATTGGATGGCTGGAGTTTCTGGTTGGGAAATAGTAAGACTTACACCAAAGGGTAATATTGATATGATTATAAAAATGCCAGTAGAGAAACCCACCAAAATTGCCTTTGGTGGAAAAAATCTAGATATTATTTATGTCACATCTATTGGAAAAGATATAACTAAAGGAACAGAAAAAAAACAACCTTTAGCAGGAGGAATATTCGCTTTGAAAGTTCCTGGAGTTAAAGGAATGCAATTTCCCTTTTTTAGATAAAACTATTTTTCTAAATCTAACTCTATCAAACCGCTTATGTATTTATTTGGTATTAGAAAATTACAATCTGAGTTTTCTTTTTTTCCTTGCATTAAGTTAAAGCCGTCAGTTGGATGGCTTACTGGCTCAATACAAAAATATTCCTCTGTTTTTGGAACGTGGACGATTAAATGATTAAAAATTTTATCCACTTTCATTGTGATTTTTTTCTTTTTATTAGGCCAAATAATTTGAACCTTTCCACTAAAATTTTCGTAACACACTGTTTTTTCATTATTCCACAATTCTTTTCCATTTCTAAAATTAAAGTTATTTTCTATAGGCTTAGTTTTAGTTGGAAAATCTTCCGGTTGTCCCACCCATTCTCTTGAAGCATTGAATCTTAATTTAATCTCATCATTAAAATTAAAAAATGGGTGTATTCCAAATCCAAAAGGCATGATGTTTTTTGAATTATTCCGGAGTTTTAGTTCAATTTTGCATGAGAACGGAGTCAAATAAATTGATTGAGTTATTTCATATGACCAAGGCCAACCGAATTTATCTGCTTCATGTCGATAAATTAAAATAACTGAAGAACTTGATTGTTCTACTATACTCCATTCACTTAAGTATCCATGACCATGAATTGCATGAGGAAAAGCATTTTGATTCAAGTTATATTCTAATCCATTAAATCTAAATTTAGCATTTTTTATTCTATTAGAAAATGGAGCTAATGGAAAACTCCCACCTTTAAACAAATGAATAGACTTTAGATCATGTAGAGGTATTGGACGTAAAAGGTGAAAATCATCAAAAATTAAACTACTAATTCTTCCACCAATTTCAGGTAAAAGATCTAATTTAATTTTCTTATTTTGTAGGGTAATTACTTTTAAAATTTTCATAAATCATTTTTTGAGGTTCTTCTAATAATCGTATTTGGTGATTTTAAAAGGGAGTCCTGCAATTCTGTACCTAAGCCAATTCCATCCATTGGGAATGCAAACCCTTTTTCAATCTTAGGAAGGTTATTTACTAACTTTTTATAAAAGCCATTATAATAGGACCTTACACTTTCTAGAATCATTGAGTTTGAAAATGCAAGACTTATATGAAGATTAGCAATCCAGACAATCGGCCCAGTACAATCATGAGGACACATCATTCTGTTATTGGCATGAGCTATACCTGATATTTTTATAGCTTCTGAAATACCTCCAATCCAACCTAAATCATAGTGCATATAATCTATAGCGTCTAAAGCTAAAGCATCACGATACCATAAAGCTGTCCCTAAGGCTTCACTACCTGCAACAGGAGCTATGATGTTTTTTCTAAACTCAGCAAGATCTTTTAAGTGAGCCATATTTATAGGGTCTTCGTGCCAAAAAACATCAAATTCATCTACTTGACGGGCTATTTTTAAAGCTGGCGCTAATTGCCATAATGAATGATATTCAAGCATTATATCAATCTTATTTCCAACAGCTTTACGTATTTTTTCAATTCGATTTATACCTTCCTTTAAATTTTCCAAGGATATCATTTGACCTTTCGTAGGAAATGCAAATTCATCAAATGGCCAAATTTTCATTGCTGAAACACCCTCATCCAACAGACTCTGTGCTAATTCCCCTGGGTTTTGAGCTTGCATTTCTAAATCGTCATAATTATTTTTGTCTTTTTTTACATTAGTTGATCCTACTGGCCGAGACAGCGAATTTGCATTCCAGTTATACCCATCAGCAGCACATGTATTATATATTGTTATGTAATCTCGACTTAGACCTCCTAACATGTCTACTAAACTCAAATTACAAGCTTTAGACTTTAAATCCCAAAGTGCTATATCAACCGCAGAATTTCCTCTATATTCAACTGATCTTGTTGGGTATCCTATATATCTGTTAGCTGTCCAGTTAATTAGGTTATCTGAATGTTCATTTATTCTAAGGGGGTCCCTACCAATTAGATAGGGCGCACATGTTTCGTGCAAATAAGATATTATAGCTTGAGGGTTCCTAAATGTTTCTCCTAAGCCCGTCAAACCCTCATCAGTATAAAGTTTAATCCAAACAAGATTAGAATATTCAGTATTTTGTATTGTTTCTATTGTAGTAATTTTCATTTAAGACCTTAAACCAAAGAAGTAAAAATAAATGTTTTGGCCCCTAAAAAGAAAAAAAATAGAGCAAGTATTATTGCAACACCTAACAACCCCTTACCAATTTCTTTAAACATTTTTTTTGCCTATTTATTATTGAAATGTACTGTTCCTAAATTATTAATATTATAACCAAAAAAATTTGAAGCAGTATTTAAAAAATCATCTGATCTAGAAAAATTCAAAAGTCTTTGAAAAGGTTTTTCAAACCAAGAAATTCTATTTACAACAATATCAAATCTTTCAGTAACAATATGAAGAAATCCCAACTGATGCTTTTTAGCCTCAGATGCAAGACCAAGAGTTACATCAGCATTGTCTGATAAAATAAGTGAAACAGCGTCATTTTCAGAGTAAGTGACTTCAGTGCCAATAAAATCAGAGGAATTAATATTTTCTCTTTTACATATAAATTTGAAATAATTGTCTGATCCAGATCCACTTTGCCTAGTAACAAGTCTCTGACCTAGGAATTCATTTATAGATTTCTTTTCACTTTTTTCTTTTGGTTTATAGATTAAACCTCTATCTCTTTTAGCCCATTCCATTAAAACAAAATCCTGTTTTTCTAGACATTTTTTTACTATTGGAACATTCCAAGATTCCAAATCACTATCATAAATATGAAGCCCTGAAGCTATACCCTGATTAAGTTTAAATCTTTCTAAACCTTCTATACTTCCATCAAATGACATTGCAATTCCAGATTTTGACTGTTTGACTGCTAATTCTAGAAGAGGGTCATGACTTCCTAATAGTATATTTGGTAGATTTTTTTGATTAGATATATTGTTTTGTCCGTCAGAAATCCAATTTGATATTTCAGATTTAGAAAACAATAATTTACCCATCACTCTTGAATAAGGAACTTTGTCTGTAGAGACTAAATCATAAACTTTTCTTGGTTTAATTCTAAGAAACTCTGCTAATTCATCAGTTGTAAAATATTCAGACATAAGCTCATTTCCATAATAAATATTTAGTGTATTTTTACATTATACTATATAATTAGTTAATGAAAAACAGATCTACAAGTTTAAAAAATTCTTCCTTACCACCTAGACTAGTAAATGAAAATGAAAATGGTTTAAGGATCAAAGTTTATATTAGAGGTCATATGATTGGCGCTGGGAAAATGGAGCTATTTAACTTAGTCGCTAATAAAGGTTCTATTAGATCTGCAGCAAAAGAAATGGGTATGAGTACAAGAAGAGCTGCTTTGCTCCTTAAAACTATAGAAGAAGCATTTCCAACACCTATTTTAGAAAAAAAAATGGGAAATAAGGGTACTCATATTACCACTTTTGGAAAAGAGCTTTTAAAAAAATATTTGAATCTATGTGATCACTTGTCAAATGAATCTCAAGAATTCATTAATTGGGCGGCATCAAAACAAACTCTTAAATAAAAGGTAAGACTATGGAAAACAATAAAGAGTTTTATATTTCACCTAACTTAGAAAATGACAATCTAACTGAATCAATCGAGTGTTTAAATGAATCTGGTGAAAACATTAAACTGCCTGTCGTTAAAGAAATTCCATTAACAATTTATCTTAACAAACAAGAAATTGTTACCGCTATGACATTAGGTGATATGCCTGACCTATTAGCAGTTGGTTATCTTCTTAACCAAAATATGCTGAAGAGAGATGATGTCATTTCAGGAATTGATTATGACGAAGACCTCCAAGTTGTGATCGTAAGAACTGAACGAAAAACAAACTATGAAAAAAAAATGGAAAAGAAAATCAGAACAAGTGGCTGTGCAGTAGGTACAGTTTATGGAGATATAATGGATGATTTTTCATCAGTTAATCTTGATAAAAAAACAAAAATAAAAACTTCTTGGATTTATAAGATTTCAAAAAAAGTTAATACAAGACCCAGCTTGTATTTAAAAGCAGGAGCCCTTCATGGTTGCGTGTTGTGCCAAAAAGATTCACCTCTAATTTATGTTGAAGACGTCGGAAGACATAATGCCGTAGATAAGATTGCTGGTTGGATGTTTTTAAATAAAGAAAATGCAAATGATAAAATTTTTTATACCACTGGAAGACTTACGTCAGAAATGGTCATAAAAACAGTTCAAATGGGAATCCCAATATTAATATCAAGGTCAGGTTTTACCGAATCAGGGGTTAAACTTGCTAGAGAAGCTGGTCTTACATTAATTGGAAGAGCTAAAGGTAAGAGGATGATAATTGCAAATGGTGTAGATAGGGTGAATTTTGACACTGATATCAAGGCAATTGCGAATGAAGACGTAGTGTCTGCACAAAGGTCTTTGATCAACTAAAGGTTGAATAATTTGGAAACATTAAACGAAATAATACCGTGTGTCATTTTAGCAGGAGGCAAAGGTAGAAGAATGGGTGGTAAAGAAAAAGCTTTGATCCATCTTTTGGATAGACCACTGTTATCTTATGTTTTAGAAAAAGTATCAGGCAAAGTTGCACCTATTGCGTTAAATATAAATACAAATTTTGATAACTTTCAAAAGTTTGGTTACACGATAATTAAGGATCCTATCAAAGGTCACTTGGGGCCCTTAGCTGGAATTTTAGCATCATTAAATTGGGCAAAGGAAATAAATCAAGATTGGGTTTTGACTTTACCGTGCGACACGCCATTTCTTCCTAAGAACCTAGTCCAATCTATGGTCGAAGCAAAGAATAAAACTCCAGAAGTTGATTTGGTAGTTGCAAAATCAAGAGGGTTTAATCATCCAGTAATTGCTTTATGGAAATCAGATATTAATCAAAAATTACAAAGTGCTCTAAATGAAGGAGTTAGAAAAATAGATATTTTCACAGCTCAACTAAACATTGCTTATGTTGACTTTGGTAACATACAAAATTCAGATTTTGATCCTTTTACTAATTTAAATTCACCTCAAGATCTTATACTTGCACAACAAATCCTCGGCAAATTACCACCTTTGTTTGGACTGGCGGGTTGGTCTGGATCAGGCAAAACAACTTTATCGACAAAATTAATTAGAAATTTTACTAAAATTGGTATTAATGTAGGTACTCTAAAACATGCTCATCACAAGTTTGATATAGATAAACCAGGAAAAGATTCTTACAACTTAAGAAAAGCTGGAGCAAGACCCATGATTATTTCATCTAAAGAAAGGTTTGCTCTAATTCAAGAAAATGATCAAAATAAAGAAAAAAGCTTGTTCAAAATGTTGGAAATGTTTTCAAAAGAACCTATTAATAAATGTGACATTATAGTTGTAGAGGGCTATAAAAATGAAAATATTCCGAAGCTTGAAGTTCATAGATCTATTATTAATAAACCATTTCTTTTTAAGAATGATAAAAACATATTTGCTATAGCCTCTGACAATGCAAAAATCACTACAATACCGTCACTTGATTTAAATAATATAAACTCAATAACAAATTTCTTAATTCATAAATATTCTTTACAATAATTTTTTTAAATCATTTAATTTAGATACTTCTGTGGTCAAATAGATAAAATTTTAATAATTCGCCTTTTTTAACTTCAATAGTGTCATAAGGTATTTCAACTAAACCATCCGCTCCAATAAGTGATGAAATAACACCTGCTCCTTTTCTGCCATGTAAGATTATTTCTGATTTAGATGAACTATTATTTATTTTAGCTCTTAAAAATTCTGTCCTACCTATCTTTTTTTTATGTTCAAATCCCGACGGTAATTTGAAAAAAACTGGATTTAAGTTAATTCCACCAGCTAGTTTATTTATGATAGGATTGATAAGTAATTTAGAGCATACAAATGCAGCAACTGGATTTCCAGGAAGACAAAATATTATTTTTTTTTGAATCATCCCAATACCCATTGGTTTGCCTGGTTTCATGGCTAATTGCCAAACTAAACTTTCAGCTCCAATATCTCTCAATGCATTTTGGGTATGATCTTCAACACCTTCAGAGGCACCACCTGTAGATATAACTACGTCACTTTTAGAAAGACAGTCTAGATATTTAGATGCTAAATCTGATCTATTATCTTTCACAATACCCATATCTATAATTTCAGTATTATTTGTTTGAAATAAAGATTTAAGCATTGGTCTATTTGAATCATAAATTTGGCCATTAATAATCTTACTATATCTAGAATCTATCAACTCATTCCCTGTTGATATAATTGAAATTTTAATTTTATCATATACCTCAATTTTATTAATGCCTGATGCAGACAACTGGCCAATGTTGGATGAATTTAATATTTCACCTTTTTTAACAATTAATTCGCCTTTTTTGAGATTTTCGCCAATAGGCCTAACATTTTGTTTTACCTTTATATCTTCTTTTATTATAACTTTTGAACCTTTTCTTTTACAATTCTCCTGCATAACCACAGTATCAACTCCTTTGGGTAAGATAGATCCTGTATAAATTTCAATAGCCTGATTGATTTTAATTTTATTATTGAAAGGAAAACCCGCCTTTGCCACCCCCACTACTTCAAATTCAGTTTTAGGGTTTTTTATTAAACTTTTGTGTAATATGCCATAACCATCAACAGCAGAATTAAGTGTTTCTGGAAGATTTATTGTACTTTTGATTAGATTATAATTTATTCTTTGAGTAGCTTCATTAACCGATACTTTAGTTTTACAATTTTTAGAACTAATCAATTTTATTAATTTATTTTTAGCAGTTTCTAGCTTTGTAAGTTTATGCACCATGCAAGCTCTGAGATGTTTGGTGTTATCACCATAATGGATGAACTCGATTTATCTCCCATAAACCATTATTACTAATACTAAAAAAAAATAAAGTTATTTTATCACTTTTGTTCTAAGATAGATTTATGATTTATTAATTTTTTAATATTAAAATATTGTTATAGGCATCTTATTATGAATGAGATTTGGGAACTACCAGCATTTAAAATAGCAGAGTTATTCACAAAAAAAGAAATTTCCGCAGTTGAGATTTGTAACGAAACAATAAAGCATATTGAAAATACAAACCCCAAAATAAATGCAATAGTCATAGATACTTTTACTGAGGCCAAAAATACAGCTCTTTCATTAGATAAAAAATTAAATAACAAAGAAAATTTGGGAAAACTTGCAGCCGTACCTGTTACTGTTAAAGTAAATACAGATCAAATAGGTTACGCAAGCACAAATGGTTTAAGAATACAAAAAGATCTTATAGCAAAAAAAGATAGTCCTGTTGTTAATAATCTAAAAAAATCTGACGCTCTTATTGTAGGTAGAACAAATACACCTGCGTTTAGTATACACTGGTTTACCAGAAATAGTTTACACGGACATACCTTTAACCCAAATAACAAGAATATAACACCAGGTGGTTCTTCGGGTGGAGCCGCAGCTGCCACAGCTTCTGGAATGGGAGCCATTGGTCACGGCACTGATATTGCTGGCTCTATTCGTTACCCTGCTTATGCTTGTGGTATACATGGTTTGAGACCAAGTTTAGGTCGTGTCCCAATGATAAATTATACTACCCCCGACAGACATATTGGTGGACAAATAATGGCTGTATCTGGCCCACTTGCTAGATCAATTAAAGATCTTGAACTCGGTTTAAAAGCTATGAGTATTGAGGATTATGACGATCCATGGTGGGCTCCTATACCATTTACATTTAAAGCACCACAAAAAAAATTAGCCTTAATAACAGAAATTAAAGGGTTAAAAATTGATCCAACAATAAAAGATGAATTAAAAAACGTTGCAAAATATTTAGAAGATATTGGTTGGATAATTGAAGAACCGGATGCTCCAGATTTTCAAGAAGCAGCTAAATTTCAAGCTGCTTTATGGCTTGGGGAATTTAGAAGAACCGGGGGAGCAGCTATAAAAAAAGAAAATGATCCTGACGCGAATTTTATTTATGATCAAATGTCCAGAAGATGTCCTGACACTAGCTTAGAAAACTTTATGGATGCCCTTCAAAATAGAGTAAGAATAAGTAGAGACTGGAACAGTTTCTTTGATAATTACCCTTTGATTTTGTGCCCTGTTACTGGGGACTTACCTTTCCCAGACTTAAAGGACCTAGAATCACCCGAATCTTTTGATTTAGTTTTTGATTCAATGCTTCCTCAAATTGCACCTCCATATTTAGGACTTCCAGGTTTAACATTTTCAACAAATAAAACTACTTCCAATATCCCACTGGGAGTTCAATTTATTACAAGAAAATATAGGGAAGATATTTTGTTAAATGTAGGATATGAGTTAGAAAATTTTTTTCCTGAAATTAAGCCTATATTGCCAAATTCATAGTTAAAAATTTTTTATGATCTTGTTTTAAAAATAAATATTGAAAATTAAATTTATAATATTATAGAATTATCATTATTAATTATGAAGCGCAAAAGTATGTTTAAATCAAATGTAAAAATAACATATGCCGAATCATGGTTACCATTACATCACAGATTTTTAATTCATACCGTAGAACTTTTATCAGCCAGGATTTCTCTTGAAAAGAGATATAAGAATTTTATTTCATTATGCAAAGACAAAAGAGGAACAGATCTCTGGAAACACGCATTAAACTCTATGGGTATTCAGACACCTAAATTAGATCCTATCCCTAAAAGACCAAAATCAAGAGGATTAATTATAGTTGCAAATCACCCTTTTGGAGTTGCAGATGGAGTTTTTTTATCTTGGTTTGCCTCAACATTAGATGAAAATTTTAAAGTTATTGCACATGGAGTTCTCAGACAAGAACCTATACTTGCCGACAATATTCTTCCTATTGATTTTAGTAACAGTAAAAATGCAATGAGAAATAATGTTGTGACAAGACAAACAGCAATTAAAATTTTAAAAAATGGTGGGGTTGTTGCAATTTTTCCAGCTGGAGGAGTGGCTTGGTCAAGAAAAAAAGGGTTGCCTATTCAAGAGGATGATTGGAAACCTATGCTTGGAAGGCTAATCAATGATTCAAATTGCGATCTCATAATGACTAAATTTGACGGTCAAAACTCCAAGGCATTCCAGTTAGCGTCTCGCGTTCATCAAACTATAAAACAAAGTTTATATTTATATGAAATTAAGAAAAGTTTAGATAAACCAATGCAATTCAAAGTTTTGAAATATTTAAAAAATCAATCCTTACCTAATTTGAATGATAGAGATTTATCCTTATACCTTCAAAAAGAGTTGAACAAATCGCTTTAAGCATTAAATAACTTTCCACCCTTTTTTGAAAGTTCAGGTGGTGCTGTTGGCCTCTTTAAGAACGTGTCAACATCGTTAACATCTAAAAACTTGTCTCCTGCTTTTATAATCTCATCATTAGTTAATTTCTTTAGAGGAGTGTATTTGGGATGATGATGATCTACAAAGGGATTATTTCTTGCTGCATTATAACAACATAAAAGAGTCCAGCGCCTATCTGGAGAATTATTTTTATCTGATCTATGGAGAGTATTGCAATGAAAAAACAAAACGTCGCCTGGATCCATTTCACAATAAACCAACTCTAGATGTTTTTTTGCCTCCTCAACTCTTTTGAGATCCACTCCTACTTGTCCACTTTCAAGCAACGCATGATCAATCCTACCCAAGTTGTTTGAACCTGATAAAACCTGTAAACATCCATTTTCTCTAGTACATTTATCCAATGCAATCATTACAGTTGCCATAAGTGGAAATAAACATCCATTATTATACCAGTAACCATAATCTTGATGCCACTCCCAAGCGCCTCCTTCATAAGGTTCTTTAGCAGTGATTTTGGAGTGATAGTGGTAAACTTCACCTCCGAGTAAACTTTCCATCGTATTAACAATTTTTTCTGATCTTGCCGTGACGCCATAAATACTATCGTCAGGATGGTTCCATGCCATCATTTTTGTTGTTAAACCTTCAGAGTCTTTTCTATCATATAAATGATCCCTTATGGCTGGATCCTGTCTTGAGGCATTCTGTAAAAGTTCTGTTTCTTTTTCATTAAAAAAATTTTTAACTATGACATAACCATTTTTATGAAAGTAAGAAGTTTCAGATTTACTTAAAAATGATCCCATTTAATTTAATCTCCAATTTATATTTTATTAATAATACTAAGACATATTTTTTAAAACGTGCCAATTATAATAACTTTTTTTTATATCAGCATCATAACCAAATGCCTTTAAAACATTTTCTAAGTAAATTAAAAGATTTTTACTCAATGTTTTATTGTTCTTTAAATTATATTTATTCTTTAAAACTTCTACCCAAATGGTCATAGCACTGTGTACAATTGCTATCGGAATAGGATCTATATTATTAATCGTTCCATTTTTAGTGTCTGCCACTAATACATTTACTAATTTTTTAAAATCCTTTTGTAAATAAGAAAGCTTTTTTAAAATAAGTTCAGTAGAGCCATCAGTACTTTCTTTAGAATTTGGTTCTTGCTCCCATTTCCTATCTAGTAAATCTTTTATGGGTGTTGGTATATTTGTAAGTTTTGAATGAAGTTTATAAAAATCTGAATCAATTTTATTTAATAAAAGAATATTTTCATCGTTGTTATTAATTTTAAATTTTTCACCAGACTTATAATTTTCAAAGATTACATACATCCTTCTAGAACTTTTTATTAGTTCTGATAATGAAAGTTTAACAAAAACATTTTTTTTTGAACCTTTAATTATAGTTCGTAACTCAGATTCTATTTGTTCTCTTTTCTTCAAAATCAACCTTTTAAAATAATTCTAATTTTTTTGTACAATTATATAATGTATTTTGCATACACATTAGTAACATTTCTTTAGCTTTACTATATTGATCTTTGCTCATCTTTTTTTTAATCATGTCAATGTTTTGGCTTACCCCACCTATATTTAAATCTTGAGTTAAACTCCACCAAAGAAAAGCTCTAGGATAACTGACAACGACACCTTGACCTTGATAATACATACTACCTATAATAAGTCTTGAGGATGGGTGTTCTCGAAGGACTGCATATTTGAAAGCTTTCAAAGCTAACTTATAATTTTTTTTATCCCTGAACTTTTTAAATAAGAATGACCTAAAGCGTAATTAGCCAAAATTTTACCCTGATTAGCAGATAAGAAAAATCAACTAAATGCTTCATTATTATTGACAGGGCTCCCCAACCCTTTTTTGTACATAATTCCTAAGTTATATTGAGCTTTATCATCTCCCAAATTTGCTTCATAACTCAAATAATATAGAGCTTTTTATAATCTTCATCCTCTAATGCCTGGTATCCTTTTAGTCTGTCATTTGCAAAAGTAGTTGAGCTAAAAATAATTGAAATAAAAAAAAATAATTTTATCATTTTTAATTTTTTCCTTTTATTTAATAAATTAGATTACATTACTAGCTTCGCAACAAGCTTTTTATATTAAAATTTTATTTATACTATTATTTGAACCTTATTTTAAAAAAAATGTATAAATACATCTTAGTTTAATAACGAAGGCTGGTTAGTGTATTTCTCTAGTATGTTAAATAAATTTGTAAGTAAATTCCCAAAACCACTAATCGCAATAAGCCTAATGGTTATATCAGGTTTATTTTTTGTACTTATGCATAGTGCTGTTAAGTATTTATCGAAAGAAGTACATATTTTTGAGATCGCATTTTTTCGATGTGCTTTGGTAATTTTTGTTCTGGCACCAATAATCATACAACAAGGTAAACGTGTCTTCATTACAGAACAACCTAAAATTCAATTTCTACGAATTACAACTAATTCAGTGGCTATGTTGTGTTTTTTTTATGGGATTTCTTCTACTCCACTAGCTCAATTGACTACATTAGGTTTTACTGTACCAATATTTACAACCGTATTGGCTGTTGTTTTTATGAAAGAAAAAATTAGATTACGAAGAACAAGCGCGTTAATTATTGGTTTTATTGGAACGTTAATTGTTATGCGACCAGATATTTCAATTGAATTAGGGGCCGTCTTAATCATTTTTTCTTCTTTTTTGTGGTCTGTTTGTCTGATTTACATAAAAAAACTTACAGAAACTGACAGTGCAATTACCATTTCCCTTTATTTTGGAATAGGAATGATTCCAGCGACTTTTGTAATGGCGTTTCCTGTTTTTGAAATGATTGATTTAAGACAATTCATAATTCTAATATTCATAGCCATAACTGGAACTTTAGCTCAAACAATAATGAATTTGGCATTTGAAAAAGGGGAATTAGCTTTGCTTCTACCTTTTGATTTTTTAAGATTAATTTGGTCAGTTCTTATTGGTTACGCACTATTTGCAGAAGAACCAGAGATTACCCTGTGGATAGGGGGAGGTCTAATTATTGGGTCAACAACTTACATTGCTTGGCGCGAAAGTAAAATAAATAAAAAAATTTAGTTTTTTTTATTTCCTAATAAAAACTAAATTTTTATCCGTTGATAAATTATCTTGAAACGTATAACCATCATTTTTAAAAAGTTTTAATCGATTGATATCAGTTAAACGATTTTCCACTATATATCTAGCCATCATACCTCTAGCTTTTTTTGCGTAAAAACTAATTATTGTTCTTTTCCCATCTCTTTCTTCCATAAAAGTAGGGGTTATTACACTTGGGATCAAAACAGTCTTATTAATAACTTTGAAATATTCATCAGATGCGCAATTTATAATTTGATTAGTATTGATTTTTTCAGCTTGCAAGTTTAATGATTTTGATATTTTGTCCCCCCAGAATGAATATAATGTTTTACCCTTATCTGTTTTAAGTTTTGATCCCATTTCAAGACGATAAGGTTCAATTGAATCTAATGGTTTTAATATTCCATAAAGGCCAGATAAAATGACTAAATGATCTTGGGCCCAATTAAAGTCCTCTTTACTAAATCTACCTGCATCAAGTCCTTGATATGTATCGCCAGCAAAAGCTAAAACTGAAGGCTTTTTTTCTTGTTTGCCAAACTTTGAAAACCTCTCCATATTTAACTGAGTTAAATTTGGGCTCAGTTTCATCAAGTTCTTAAAACTATCAACCGACAATTTGTTTAATACATTAACTAAATCGTTAGCTTCTTGTATAAAAATTGGTTTAGTTGTTTTATTTCTGTTAGTTTGACCCATATTCAATTTTTTAGCGGGTGAAATTACAACTAACATGATCTACTCCTTTTTTAATTAAATTAATTTTATCAAACAATTATTCAATATAGAAATAATATTTGTTCTAAATATTGTATAAATACATAAACACTATTTATATATATATTCAAATAAAGGTTAAAATAAAATGAAGTCATTTAGATTTATAAAAATTGAACCTATCATCGCTTTTATTTTACTTGTGTTATTGTTACCATTTCTTTTATTGGTAGCATTAATTATAAAAATTGAAACAAGAGGTAATGTTTTATTTTGGTCAAGACGTTATGGAAAAAGAAAAAAATTATTCTTCATGCCTAAATTTAGATCAATGGTTATTAATACACCTATTGCATCTACACAAACATTAAAAGAACCCGAACAATACATTACTAAAGTAGGAAATTTTATCAGAAAAACGAGCATAGATGAAATACCCCAACTATGGTCAATTATAATGGGTAAAATGTCCTTTATTGGTCCAAGGCCATTATTATACACTGAAAAAAAACTTTTATCAGAAAGAGACAAGTTTAATGGCAACGATCTTAATCCAGGAATTACAGGATGGGCTCAAGTAAATGGAAGAGACAACAATTCTCCCAAAAAAAAAATTGAACACGAAAAGTTTTACTTAGATAATAAATCCATAAATTTAGATATTAAAATTATACTGAAAACTATTAATATTATTTTCAATTTTAAAAATATAGCTCATTAAATAATTATATGTCCTAAAATTTTGGGATAAATTAGTTTCTATTCCAAAATATTTACTCAAATATTATATTACACAAAACATCAAATTAACTTGCTTTACAAATCTAAAAAACAAATGATTTGAGTTTATAAATATAAAGTAATGTAACATTTACTATATTTTTTTATTAATTTATAAATAGAAAATTTAAGTAAGGATATTTGTTTTTGTGCTCAACTTGTTTAATGTTTAATTTTATTGCTATAATTTATGTAGAATTCAATCCATGAAAATTATTCATATTCACCCAAGTCTTGTTATGGCATCGAAGTTTATTGCACCCTTGATAGATTATGAAAGATATATTGGTTATCAATCACAATTAATTGTTTTTAAAAGTGATAAAACAAATCAATCTCATTTATGCTTTGATCTTCGAGTAAATAATTTAAATTTATTAATAGAAATTTTTAAATTTATAGTTTTTTTACGAAAATATCAGCCTGATATAATCTTCTGCCATAATTCAACTCAAGCTACTATCCCACTTTTATTTTCAAAATTATTAAAAATTAAAACAATAATCTACTTTAATCATGGGGTGCCCTATTTAGGTTATAGAGGAGTATTAAAAAAAATATTATACGTGATTGAATTTTTAAATTGTTCTTTATCACATAAAACTATCACTGTTTCACCTGATATGAAAAAATATCTGGATAATATAAAGCCTAATACATATATGATACATCATGGATCAGCATGTGGAATAGTATTACCTAAAAATTCCTCTGAAAAGAAATTGCACAAAAGAAAAACTTTTGTGGTTACTTTTGTTGGTAGATTGAAATTAAGAAAAGGAATAAAACAATTAACTGAAATTTTGGATTTTTTTGAAAAAAATAGAATGATAAAATTTATTTTTTGTGGCTTTTCAAATGACGAATTTTATAAGTTTACTAAAAGAAGATTTGAAAATTTAGAATGTTTGGGTTTCATTGACAATGTTAATGATATATTAGCTGAAAGTGATGTGTTTCTTCTTCCAAGCAACCATGAAGGACTACCATATAGCATATTGGAGGCAATGTTAAATAAGAACTTTATTATTGCAAACAATATACCTGGTATAAATAACATAGTTAAAAACAATTATAATGGTATTTTAATTAATAATAATGATCCTAAAAAATACATATCCACGATAAATAATTTTATTAATAATAAAATAGATCATCATAAATATTCTAATAATAGTCTAAACACAGTTCAGAAATATGATAGAAACAAATTTCTTAAAGAATATCATAAATTTATCTTAAATTTATGACTGTTTATAGTTTTAATTTAGTTATTATAAATAATATTTATTTTAACGCTTGAAAAATAAAGTGCTATTAAAAAATATTACCATTTACAGAGAGGAAAGAAATAAAAAAATAATAACGATATTTTTGAAATTATCTCAGATTAATTTGTAATGCATTTTTAATTATGTAATAGATAATTTTCAATATGTTATTTTTGAGATGATTTCTTTAGTTAATATAAATCGCTCAATAGTAGCATCTTCTTCTCAGTTATTTTTTAGATGAGTGAATACTTACATCAAAAAAAGCCTAGTTATAGAATTTAGCTATAATAAAAATTTAACCACAATCGAATAATATGTTAAACATCCAAAAAATTAATTAGCTACTCTAAACTTTGGTCAATCAATGGAATTAATGGTCTCAAGAAAAACTTTACCTTTAGTGCTATTAATAATTTTAATTATGGTTTGGGCTTCAGTTTGGTCCTTATTTAGAATTGCCATAGAAGCCATACCACCTTTTAGTTTTAGAGTTATTATTGGAATACCAGCTTTTGTTTTGTTGTTATTTCTTGGATTTAAAAAAGTTAAAACAATTAATATTCCTAAAGCTGAGTGGAAACCTCTAATTTTGATAAGTTTTTTTAATGTCACCTTATGGCAGGTATTAATGTTGTATGGAATAAGTATGCTTGGTGGGGGCAGAGCTGCTGTTTTAACGTACACTATGCCTGTGTGGGCAACTATTTTTGCAGCTATTTTTGGTTATGAAAAAATAAACATTTCAATAGTAATTTCATTAATTTTTGGAATGTTGGGTATTTTTTTTCTTTCTGTAGAAATAAATGTTTTTGAAAATATTGTCGGCTTTCTTATTACTTTGTTTGCCGGATTAAGTTGGGCAGTAGGGACTATGATTGTAAAGTATGGTGGTATTAAATCTGATGGATTAATTGTTGCAGGCTGGCAGCAAATAATTGGAATAATTCCAATCATACCAATTGCATTATATTTTGATTTAGACGATTTTGGAACTTTGGGTTATGTACATTTATGTATTATTTTATATGGCATATTCTTATCAAGTGCATACACCTATTGGGCATATTTTACCATTCTACAAAAATTCTCAGTCAATATTATATCCATATCAGTTATGGCCGTTCCAATTTTAGCCATACTAGTAGATTATATTTTTACAAATGTTCAATTTTCAAAATTAGATTTTTTGGCCTTATTGTGTATAATATCTGGTATTTATATAGTCGCTAAAAAACCGTTTAATTAGAGCAAATAAATTTATTATTCAATATTTTAAATAATACAAATTTCACTGATATTTATACTTGTTATATTATATTTAAATTCTCTTCTAGACTCAGATAAATTATGCTCTTCAGGTTGGCAACAACAAGCTGAAATAATGTGTAAAATTGCTAAGGTTGGTGAAAGATTTTTTGAGGTTCCTATTAATTATTATGGGAGAACATATCAAGAGGGTAAGAAAATAAGGTATTATCATATTTTTTCTATATTTTTTATGATATTCAAGATATGTTTAATTGAAAAAAAGTTAAGTAAAAATTATGTATTGTAGAATATGTCAATCAAAAAATATTAATCCCATTTTTAATCTTGGTAAACAACCCTTAGCTAATAAATACCCAAAAAATGAAAACGAAAAAAAAAACGAAAAACTATACAATATGGATGTATTTTTTTGTTCCAATTGTACTTCTTGTCAATTAAAGGTAGATATTCCGAGACAAGTGTTTTTTGAAGATTATTATTACTTATCTTCAGTAAATAAAGAATTAAAACTTCATTTTGAACAATTAGCAAATGAAATTAAAGACAAGAATTTTGTTTTAGATATAGGTTCTAATGATGGTATATTACTTTCACCTCTTAAGAAAAATAAAGTCAAATGTATAGGAATTGATCCATCAGAAAATGTTGGAGAAATTGCAAATTCAAAAGGGCTTAAAACTATTATTTCTTTTTTTAATAAAGAAGCTTGTAACGAAGTAATAAAATATGGTGGTAAACCTGATTGCATTGTTGCTTCAAGTATTTTTACTCATTTAGAAAACCTAGATGAATTCATTAAAGATCTTAAAAAAATTTTATCTACTGATGGCGTTTTTATTCTTGAGGTAGAATACTTGAACAGTATTTTGAAGAATTTACAATTTGAGCGATTTTATTTTGATAGACCTAACTATTTCACACTCAAGAGCATAAAATTACTTTTTGAGAAGCATGGTTTGATTATTGTCAATGTAAAAAATTTAAATACGCATGGAGAATCTCTTAGAATATATATCAAGAAAAATAATAAGAATGTGAAAGTTAATAATAGTGTATATAAAATTTTAAAAGAAGAAAATATCATCAATGAAAACTATATCAACTCAAAATTCAGTCTATTTGCTATTGAAATTAAAAAGTTAAAAGAAAAACTGCAAAATTTTAAAAATCAAAATGTGAATGTTATTGGTTACGGTGCCCCCGCAAGGTTAGCTACTATTACTAACTTTGGTAAGATTGATAACACATTAATTAGAATTATTATAGATGACAGTGAGTTAAAATCAAACAGATTTTCTCCAGGCATGCATATACCCATTAAAAAGTTTGATTCAAAAGAAATCCAAAATACCAGTACAATAATATTATTTGCTTACGAATATTTCTATTCTATTAGAGATAAGATGGCCAATAATAATTTTAAATATTTTAAACCAATACCTTTTATTGAAATGGTCAAATAATGAACCAATTTTTAGAGTCTGATATAGATGAAGTCTGCGACTTAATGGATTTAGAAAACTTTTATGGTTTGAAAATCTTGTTGGCAGGAGGACAGGGCTTCCTCGGTAGATATTTTGTAAAAATTATTGAAAGAATTAATGAATTAAAAAATTTGAATATAAAGTTGACCGTAGTAGATAATTCTATTTCTTCAAATTTAACACACCAGAAAAATTCGTTTTCAAATAATGTTACTTTAATCAACGGAAATATTATTGACGAAAACTTTGTAAAAAGCCTAGATGATTGCGACATAATTATTCACGCAGCTGGTATAGCAAGCCCTTATTATTATAGAGCAAAACCATTAGAAACATTAGAAGTGTCTGTCAATGGTACTAAAAACTTGTTAGAATTATGTAAAAAAAACAAAAGTAAGCTCATTTTTTTTAGTTCTAGTGAAATTTACGGTGACCCAGATCCTAAAAATATACCAATTCAAGAAAGTTATAGGGGCAATGTTAGTTCTTTAGGTCCTAGAGCCTGTTATGACGAAAGTAAAAGACTCGGAGAAACTCTTTGTTATGTATATAAACATTATTTCAACATACATACTAATATAATTAGACCCTTTAATATCTATGGTCCAGGTATGCAAGAAATTGACTATAGAGTTATGCCAAATTTTGCAAGTAATATTAAGTCTTCACAAAATTTAAAGCTTTATGGATCCGCCAAGCAAACAAGGACTTACTGTTATATAACAGACGCAATGTTAGGTTTTTTTAAAGTTATATTAAATGGTGTTTCTGGAGAGCCATATAACATTGGTAATCCAAATCCAGAAATTTCTGTTGAAGATTTAGCTAATATTTTTATTAAAACATCTAATAAAAACATAAATACTGACATTATTGATTATCCAGATTCATATCCAGCCGATGAACCAATGAGGAGATGTCCAGATATTAATAAAGCTACCCAACAATTAAATTACAACCCTAAAATTTCATTAACTGAAGGTATTTCCCGTTTTTTACAATGGACAGAGAAAAATTATGAAGGAAAAAATAATCAAGTTTAGCTCTGTCTAATAGGGAAAAGAAAATGAGAACAAAATTACTTAAAAACTTATAACCGTTCAAGATAGAGCTTTTATAAAAAGTAAAAGTTGGTTAAGATTAATAATAAAAATGTTCTATTGACGTGATAGTGAAATAGTTCTTCTACATGAATTTTTGCACAATCAGTTTATTCAAAATTGACATTGACTGATCGATAAATCGAGGCTAGGTTAGTCCCTCCAAGCATTACTGCATCGACCTTATTCTTAGTAAGAAATTGATTATATGCTTTTTCAAATATTTCTTTTTGATCGTTATTTGCATGACCCAAAGTTGCTATCTCTACGTATGCTTCGTTTACCTTATCTAAAAGGGTGTCTTCTGGTACAAATAATTCGGCTTATGTTATCATTGAATAGAGTATTGATACCATAACTGGTTTGGTACCAAGAATGCCAATTCTGTTATAGCCCTTATTTTAAATTTCTTTTTGGAAACAGTACAAAAGGTCTAGCACTGGAAGTACAGATTTTTCTTTGAACTTTTAATACAGAAGTGGCCAGCGATAAAAGTAATAGTGACAGAGTTAGCTCCTGCTTTTTTCAGTCCTACTGTTAGATCATTATAGATAGCAACTTGTCTATCTTGGTTATCTTCCATTAAATTTTTAATTAAAGTTAGTGCATCTGCATGTACAATTGTAATATCAAAATTCTTTTCTTCAGACGCAAATCTCTCTATCAAACTTCAATAGTAAAAATCTGTTGCAGCAGGCCCAATACCTCCAATCAAACCAATTTGAATAGAACTTATCTCCTATGAAAAGTTTATATTCATGGCGGAGAGAACCTCCCCACTATTTCATTTTAATCATCTGATTTAATTAGATTTTATAGATTAATAATTATTCAGTCTACAAATTAGTCTACAAATTATCTTAATAATTACTTAATTATTGGTATTGAAAGGATTATTTTTTATTGAAACTGTACTAGCACTCTGTCTTTATCACCTTGTAGTTCAGGAGTTTGTCTAAACTGTGATTGTCTTTCTACTTTATCTACTACAAATGAATGTAATTCACGTGCAGTAATCTTCTTGTCAGCATTTAAGTCTGCACCACCTTCCATGCCAAGCATCATGTAATATGAGAATAGCCCATGTTTAACTTCTTCAAGTGACTGGCTTGTTTGATTTCCTTGAGCGGCTGAGAATACAGTGAAGTTATTAGGTATAGATTGTTCTTTAGCAGGGATAATTATGGGTCTCAGATTGGCAACTAATGTTTCATCATTTCGTGTGCCACCTGAATAACAGGTGTCAAGAAATATAGTTACAGAACGGGGTTTAGTAGCTTGAATGTTATCAAATAAATTTTTTCGTTTTATAGCTGAGTCTTCAAGATATTCTGGGTCGCCATCATATGGTAATAAATACATTCCTTTACTATCATCTGTAGCTAATCCATGACCAGCAAAGAATACATATATGTCAGTTTTTTCTGTTACTGTTCTCTTTAAAAGCCATGATTTAATAGCTCTTGTTATATCAATTCTTTCTGCTTTGTCATTTAGAAGTTCTTTGATATTTGAAGGAAGAATACCCAATTTTTCAACTGCATAATCTTTAAATACTAAAGCATCGTTGTCTGCAAATGCAGCAGTCTTAGTATTCTCATAATTCGCAACACCAATAATAAGAGCTAATGCATCCTTATTAATTTTGACAGTTCTTGTTAATGGGTTTAAAATATTTAATACTAGTGAGTTTTTTACAACTTTCCTGTCTGCTGTAAGAAAAATAGTTTTTCTAGATGTTAGCCCTGCTAAATCAGTAACTTCCAATACAATTTCTTTTCCTTTTGGTGGTACGTAAGTTGAATATTTAAAAGTTCCATTCTTTGAAAATACCCACTGTTTTCCTTCAATAATAAACTCAGCAACCTTTATGTTGTCAGCTACAATTCCTTCAATTGTCCCTTTTTTATCATTTGTTACATTGTTAGAAATTTCAATAGATGGCGCAATTGTGTCTGATTCAATCTTCTTTTTTTCCTGTTTTTGTTTTTCTTTTATTTGAGCTAATTGAGTTTCTAATTTAATACGCTTCTGTTTTTCAGCTTCTAAGTTTTTTTCCTTGATTTCCAACTCTTCTATTAATTCATAAACTTCATCGTTATTTTCATCTTCCAAATCAAATCTTTTCAATTCTGTTTGTTCTTTTAATTCTTTATTATTGTACGCAATATCTTCTAATTTTTCAGCCTCACACTTTATTCCCAATTTATTTGCTTTTTTTATGTAGATTTGGTCATTTGGATTTGTTGACCATGTTCTAGTAAATTCATCTATAGCCTTTTTACAAAGTGAGTAATGAGTGATTAACTCAACTTTCTTCTCATAACCAGGTTTTTTGTTTATTTTAGCTATTTCGTTTCTCTTGAAACACGAAGCTTTAACAACAATTTCTTCAGGTCTATTATCAAAATCATTTTTAACTCTTTTTATGACTAATCTCTCAGAATTTTCAATATCACTTTCACAATTAAATTGGTTTGTATAATTAA
>QBYJ01000007.1 GCA_003282885.1 SAR116 cluster bacterium AG-325-F22 | reverse complement strand
TAGTTTTTTTATCTAGTGATATTAAAATATTTTCAGCAACTGTAAGTGCTGGAAATAAGGAAAAATGTTGAAATACCATTCCAATACCATTTTTTCTAGCAGAATTAGGGGAGGATATAAAAACTTCATTATTATTAATCTTTATGGTTCCTGTATCTGGTTTTAAAACACCGTAAAAAATTTTTACAAGTGTTGATTTACCGGCACCATTTTCGCCCAAGAGAGCGTGAATTTCTCCCTTAGCTATAGATATGTCAATATCCTTGTTTGCAACGAAATTTCCAAAAGATTTATTTATATTAGATGCTTTTAAAAGAATTTTTGGCTCTTTTTTTATTGCCATAACATACCCATAAAATATTAACTTTTAAAATTAATATGACCATAACAATATATTTATAGTATTCAATTTTTTTGTTTAGAAGTCTTTAATATTAAAAAAATTAGTATTGCTATTGAAATAAAAATAATAGAAATGAATAAATTAAAGTTACTGACATGCATTTTATTTAAACCACAAGAAAATATAATTGCAGTTGTAATAACAATCATAAGCCAATGGATTGGTTTTCCCATAAATATTTTATTCATGTTGTTACCTTTGATTTAAAGGTTAATTTATCTTGTAAAAAATAAATAATTAATAGAACTAAAATTCCAACTAAATTATAGTAAAAACCGTTTAAACCGTAAATTATTTCTAAGGGTGGTATTAATAAAGTTACTGAACCCAATAAAACTAAAGTTCTCTTGAAAGAGTTTAATTTACCATTAAACCATCCTTCAAGACCAAGCGTCATTAACCAGTAAGCTAGGAGAACAGCAATAAGACTATACAAACTCCAAACTATTGGTCCTTCCATTAATAGAGAGGGATTATAAACAAAAGCAAAAGGTACAATATATTTAGCAATACCTACTTTACTAGACTCAACTGCAGTTGCCATTGGCGGTGATTTAGCAATTGCCGCTCCTGCGAATGAGGCTAAGGCTACAGGAGGCGTTATAGTCGATACAACTCCAAAATAAAAAGCAAACATATGTGCTGCGATAGGAATTATCCCAGCTTCAATTAAGGATGGAACAATCAGTGCTGCTACAGTTATGTAAACTGCAGTAGTAGTCATACCCATTCCAAGAATAATTGCTGAAATGGCAGTAAGACAAAGCAAAATAAAGAGTACGCCACCAGATAAATCTATAACTGATTGTGTAAATTTTAGGCCAAGACCTGAAACAAAAACAGAGCCAATAATTATTCCAGCGCAAGCACAGGCAATAGTAACAGGTACAGTTGATTTAATACCACTTTCAAATGCTCCAAGAATATCGATAACTGACATTCTCGTACTTTTTTTGATAAAACTTAAGATTATGACTGAGACAATACTCCAAAAACCAGCGGTCATTGCCGTCTTCCCATAAATCAACAGACCTATTAGTACTACAAGCGAAAGCAACATATGTCCTCCACCTTTTAATACCTCAATGACATTAGGCAGCATGGACTTATCAATTTTTTCTATACCATGTTTTTCAGCTTCTATGTGGACCATGAAGTAAATTGTAGTGAAATATAAAAAAGCTGGAATTATTGCCGCAAGAATTACGTATGAATATGGAGCTTCTAAAAATTCTGCCATTATGAAAGCTGCGGCCCCCATTATGGGAGGTGTTATTTGACCGCCAGAAGATGCGCAAGCTTCAACTGCCGCAGCAAATTTTGCTCTATAACCATAATTCTTCATTAGTGGTATTGTAAAAGACCCAGTAGTTACAACATTTGCAACAGCAGAACCATATACAGTTCCTGTCATTCCTGAAGCTACAACTGCTGCTTTTGCAGGCCCTCCTGTTCTGTGTCCAGTAAGTGCAACGGCTAAATCAACAAAAAATCTTCCAACTCCAGATCTTATTAAAATACCTCCAAATATTATAAACAAGACTATATATGTAGATGCTACATATAATGGTATGCCGTATATTCCGTCTGAAGTCATAAATAAGGTGTCTATATATTTAGCTAACCTTGTTGGAGGCCCATAAAAAAAACCAAAAAATTTATGAGCGTATAATGCGTGTAGCATAAAAAAACCTGCAACAAAAACCATTGCCCAGCCAACGGCACGTCTAGTTGCGTCTAAAACTATAAAAATAAGAATTGATCCGACTATTATATCACCAATATATTTATCACCATACCTCATCATAAAATTTTCAACATCCCAAGTTGTCCACAATTGAACAAATATTATTGAGAGGATAATCACAAGGTCATACGAGAAGCCAAAAACTCTATAAAAATTTCCTTTTGGATCTTTTTCTAGGACTATTGGATCCTTTACGCTATTTCTAAAGAGTGGGTATATAAACACTGCTAAGACCATCATTGCTGATAGATGGATGGATCTAAAGGATCGACCTTCTGGAGTTCCGTAAACTGCAACGAACAGATGGTAAAATGCCAAACCAACTGAAAGCCAAGAACAAATAACTAAAATCCAATAATAAACTGATTTGTCTTTATTCCATTCCAACAATTCATCAAAGAAACTTGTCTCTTTAACTTCGTTGTAAACTAGTTTTTTGGAGGTTTGTGACATATTTTTTAAAGATGAAAATAAAAGAAAGGCACAAGTTTGTGCCTTTCAAATTTTAAATTACATTACACCTTGTTCTTTGTAGTATTTAGCAGCACCTGGATGAATAGGTACAGCAGCACCGTTAACAGCATCTTTCATTAACACTTTTTTCCAAACACCTTTAACTTTTACAAATTCAGCATGATTATCCCAGAAAACTTTTGTCATTTTGTAGACTAAATCATCAGATAAATCTTTGTGAACTATCATAGAAGTAACAATACCTAATGTAGGTATGTCTTTATCAAGAGATTTGTATGCGCTTGCTGGAATTTTACCATAAATATATCCAGGATTATTTTTAACAATTCTATCAATTCTATCTTTAGGTAATCCGATAAATCTTATTCCAGGGCTATTTTCAAGCTCAATAAAACTTGCTTGTGGAACTGAAGTGGCTGCCATAAAAACATCTGCTTGTCCATCTTTCATAAGTGCAACTGATTCTTTATAGCTGACCATGTGAACGACGCCACCATTTTTTTTGATAGTGCTAAAATCATAGCCATAATCTTTTATAATAGACTCACAAAATGCTGTTCCAGTCCACTTTGGTTTACCTGGACTTATGTTTGCAGATTTCATATCTTCAAAACTTTTGATTTTAGAGTCTGCTCTAACTGCAACCTGAAAAGCTGCAGGATATAAAGTAGCAAAATATCTCACGTTTTTATGTGCTTTCTTGAATTTACCTTTTCCAGAGTATCCATTAGCTACTGTATGAGCGTAAGTCCAACCAATTTCTGCATCACCTCCGTCTACAGACATTACGTTAGAAATACCACCACCGGAAGTATTAGAAGTGGAAACACCTTTTATGTTACTTTCCATTGTTTGCATTACTTTAGCACCAAGTGGATACCATGATCCACCAGATGGTCCAGAAACCATTCTTAAAAATTGATCTGCGTTTGCAATTGACGCAGTCACTATTAGTGATGAAGCAACTAATAATGCGCTTGAAATATTTTTCATTAAAACCCCCAAATATTTAAGTTAAATAAAATAGAATTCAGTATCACAATTTATTATGAAAAAGGTCAAGTGAATGTTGTATTTTTTTTATTTAATCTTATTGTTAATTATTTTAAAATATAAAACATGTAGTGAGGAATTTTTATGAATGTTAAACAGGTTAAGGTTACTGAAGTAGGCCCAAGAGACGGATTCCAATCTGAAAAAACTGTATTAAAAACCGAAGACAAAGTTGATATAATTAACCATTTAATAAAAGCTGGTTTTCAAAGAATAGAAGTTTCCTCTTTTGTTTCCCCAAAAGCGATTCCACAATTAGCTGATGCAGCAACAATTTTAGAAAAAGTGAAACGAAACTCTAATGCTATTCTAGCTGCATTAGTACCTAATGCTAAAGGAGCATTAAGGGCTGTTGATGCAAAACTTGATGAAATTGTTGTTTTTCTCTCAGCTTCTGAAAGCCATAATAAAAAAAACGTTAATAGAAGTGTAAAAGAATCATTAACTGGATTTAAAGAAATTGCAGATATTGCAGGTAGAAATAATATACCAGTTCAAGGTGATATAGCGACGGCTTTTGGCTGTCCATTTGAAGGTAATGTTCCAGCTAAAAAACTAGCTGAAATTTCTAATGAATATAAATTAATGGGCTTCAAAGGTGTTACTTTAGGAGACACAACTGGAATGGCAACACCTCCAGTCGTGATAGATGCTATCCACGCAATAAGGGATAAAGTTCCAGATCTAGAAATTACTCTTCACTTTCATAACACTAGAGGTGTTGGACTTGCTAACGTGATGACAGGATTGAATGAGGGAATAACTGATTACGAAAGTTGCTTTGGTGGGATGGGAGGATGTCCTTTTGCTCCAAATGCAACGGGTAACATTTGCTCTGAAGATCTTATTTATTTACTTCATGAAATGGGAATAGAAACTGGGATTGATTTAGATCAGATGATTTCGATTGCTAAAAAAGTAGAAAAATTAGTTGGTCATAAATTACCTGGTCAGGTTATGAGAGCAGGCCACAGATTATTGTCTTACTCTATGGACGAAGTACCTACTGCTGTTGGAGCATAAATGACTTTTGAAAATAATAATGGTGCACTTTCTGGTATAAAAGTTATTGATCTAACAAGAGTGCTATCCGGTCCTTTTTGCACAATGCTTTTAGCTGATATGGGAGCAGAAGTAATTAAAATAGAACCACCTAAAGGTGACAATGTAAGGAACCAGGGTGACATGGTTGACGGTTATAGTTCTTACTTTGCCCAGTTCAATAGAAATAAAAAATCCGTAATTTTAGATTTATATAAAGAAACCGATAAAGAGTTATTAAAATCTTTGCTTAGTGATGCAGATGTTGTTGTAGAAAATTTTAAGGCAGGAGTTTTTAATAAAATGGGTTTTGATTATGAAACCTTGAAATCAATCAATCCGAAACTGATTAGTGCATCTGTCAATGGTTTTGGAAGTAAAGGAGAAATGAGTGATAGACCAGCGTTTGATTTCATAGCTCAGGCATTAAGCGGATTTATGTCATTAAATGGTACTGATGAAAGTGGTCCAATGAGAGCAGCTATACCCATATCAGATTTAGTTGCTGGTCTATATTGTTCCTTCGGAATTGTAAGTGCTTTATATTCAAGAGTTCAAACAGGAAAAGGGCAACAAGTTGAGTCTTGTCTTACATCAGGTCTAATATCAATGATGGCGTATTTGTCATCTGAGAGTTTTGTTACTGGTAAAGCCCCAAAAAAATCTGGTAATAATCATCCTATTTTAGCACCTTATGGGATTTTTCAAACATCTGATGGTGAGGTAGCCGTAGCTCCTGCAAGCGACAAGTTTTGCAATATATTCCTTAAAAGTACTGATTTAACAAATTTGTTAGAAGATGATTTATATAAAAATAATACAAATAGAATGAAGAATAGGGAAAGTCTTAATAAAATTGTTAATAAAAAAATGATTTTAAAATCGTCTGATTATTGGATAAAAAAACTAAATGATGCGGGTTGTCCTGCTGCTAAAATTGTTTCACTACCAGAAGCTCTTAATAGTCAATTAATAAAAGATACTGATATGGTTATATGCTCAAACGGCCCAGAAGACAGACAAATTAAAATGACAGGTTTCCCAGTTAAATTATCTGAAACACCATCACAACTTTATAGACCCCCACCTTTACTAGGTGAACATACAGAAGAAGTTCTAAAAAAAATTAAAAAGTAATTTGGAGATTAAATATAATGGATTTAAAGACAATAAATTTTAAAATTGAAAATGAAATAGCATTTATTGAATTGAATAGACCAAAACAATATAATTCTTTAAATCAAGCCATGGCAGAGGACTTATTTCAAGTCTCATTGGAATGCGACGATAATCCAAATATTAGATCTGTTTTGATGAGTGGAGCTGGAGAAGATGCCTTTTGTGCAGGTGGTGACGTAAATTCTTTTCATAAATATGGCCATAAGACCGCTAATCATCTAAAGGAAGTCACAACAATTCTTCATGGAGCTATTTCAAGACTTTCAAGAATGAATGCTCCTCTTGTTGTCGCGGTAAATGGTGTAGCTGCTGGCGCTGGCTTTTCTTTTGTTGGATTTGCAGATATTGCAATTGCATCAACAAATGCAACATTTGTTTCAGCTTATTCAAAAATAGGATTAACACCAGACGGATCCTCAACATACTTTTTGCCAAGAATTATTGGTACAAGAAGATATACGGAACTTGTATTAACAAATAGAGTTTTAAGTGCAAAAGAAGCACTTGATTGGGGGTTGATAAATAAAGTCGTTGATTTTAAAGATCTAAAAGATGAGGCACATAATTTAGCAAAAAAATTAGCAGCGGGCCCATCTCTAGCATTTGGTAAATTAAAAAATTTAGTCCACAACAGTTTTCTAGACTCTCTTGAAGGACAAATGGAGTATGAGTCAAGAATGATTGCTGAATCTGCAAAAACAAAAGATGGTATTAATGGGATTGATGCGTTCGTAAAGAAAAAAACAGTCACATTCAAAGGTGAATAAGAGAGTCATTTTATGTCGATTAATATTTTAGCTTTTGACGGTGATGGTATTGGCCCTGAGATAATGAAATCGACACTCGATATCGTTGAGCTTTTGAATAAGAAATTAAAATTAAAAATAGATATATCTAAAGAACCTATAGGTTTTAAATCACTAGAACAAAAAGGAACGACTTTTACAGAAGACGCACTAACAAAAGCAAAAAAAGCAGATGGAATTATTTTGGGACCTGTTGACCACAATGCTTATCCGTCCAAGAAGCAGGGTGGTATTAACCCATCTGGAACACTTCGAATAGAATTAGATTTATATGCAAATATAAGACCTGCGAAAAATTATAAAAATGTTAAGTCTCTTTCTAAAGACATGGATTTAGTTATATTAAGAGAAAACACTGAAGGTTTTTACGCTGATCGAAATATGTTTGCAGGGAGTGGTGAATTTAGCCCGTCTCCTGGAATAGGATTAGCTATTAGGAAAATAACTAAAGCTGCGTCGCTTAGAATAGCAGAAACAGCTTTTAAAATAGCTAAATTAAAAAATAATAAAATTAAAAAACCAGTTGTTCATGCAATTCATAAAGCAAATGTAATGAAATTAACAGATGGTATCTTTCTAGATGCTTGCAGGCAAGTGTCTAAAAAATACAAAGATATTATTTATAAAGAAATGCTTGTAGATGCTTGTGCTGCTCATATTATAAGAGATCCAAGTCAATTTGATATTATTGTAACTACTAATATGTTTGGAGATATTTTATCTGATTTAGCAACTGAATTTTCGGGTTCCTTAGGTTTGGCAGGATCGCTAAATGCCGGTGAGAATTATGCAATGGCTCAAGCTCAACATGGCTCTGCTTCAGATATTGCGGGTCAAAATACGGCAAACCCAATTTCTTTAATTTTGTCTACAAGTATGTTACTCAATTGGCTTGGAGAAAGGAGAAAGATAAAGGACCTAATTTTAGCATCGAGTTTAATTGATAAATCTGTTACAAATCTATTCGAAAACAAAAATAATTTTACTAAAGATCTTGGTGGAACGGCTTCAACAGAAAAAACAACCGAAAATCTAATTAATATTTTAAATCATTTAATTTAATAAGTCATGACTGATCAAATATCTATACCTACAGTTTTTATGCGAGGGGGAACATCCAAAGGATTACTTTTCGACAAAAGAGATTTACCTTTGGAAGAAAAAAAAATAAGTAAATATTTACTAGCTGCAATGGGTTCACCTGATATGCGTCAGATAGATGGAATGGGCGGAGCTACTTCAGTAACTAGTAAAGTTTGTATAATTTCAAAAAGTGAGCTTGAAAATGTTGATATAGATTATTTTTTTGCTCAAGTTTTAGTTGATGAGGCTAGAGTAGATTATGGCCCAACTTGTGGTAATATGCTCTCGGCAGTTGGCCCCTTTGCTATTGAAAAGGGTATGATAGATGCAAAAGAGATTAAAACTAATATAGTTATAAGATCAGTCAATACTGGTTCAATTATAGAAGCAACTATTCAAACTCCAAATAAGAAGGTCAAATATTCTGGTGATTATAAAATTGCAGGAGTTCCTGGTGAAGGATCACCAATATTATTAAAGTTCAAAAACCTAGTTGGGGGTGTTACTGGTAAACTTTTACCAACGGATCATCCAACCACAATTATAAATGGTATTGAGGTTACATGTTTAGATGTTTCAATGCCAATGGTTATGGCAAATGCAAAAGATTTTGGGATTTTTGGAAATGAAACTAGTAAAGATTTAAATGAAAACAAAACTTTATTAAAAAAAATAGAAGAAATTCGACTTAGTGCTGCCTTAAAAATGGGTATGGGAGACGTAAGTGGGAAAGTAATTCCTAAGTTTGCTCTTTTATCAAAATCACTAAATGGTGGAACTATTACTTCAAGGTATTTTACTCCAAAAACCTGCCATGAGACACACGCTGCAACTGGTTCTAATTGTATTGCATCAGCATGTTTAATTTCCAATACAGTAGCATCTAAAATTACAAATATTGCAGCAACTGGTAACGATAAAATAATAATAGAGCACCCATTAGGTCTGATAGATTGTTTGGTTGAAACCTCAACCACAGTAAATAGTTTTGATAAAGATTTTATCAAATCTTGTGGTATATATCGTACTTCAAGAAAAATAATGGATGGTATTGTCTATATTCCAGAAAATATAGATGATGATTAAATCTACTAACTTATACTTTAAAAATTTTTTTGACTGGTGGCCTCAAAAGTGGGCGTATATTTTCAGTTTACTGTTAGCTGTAATTAGTAGTTTGATTGCCTATTATTTAGGTTTGCCTCTACCTTGGATGTTAGGACCATTGATAGGCTGTGGCTTTTTTGCGGCAATTGGTAAACCGGTCAAAATTGGTAAAAAGCCTAGACCTATTTGTAGAGCACTTTTAGGCTGTACTATTGGGGCTAATTTTGGGCCAGAGATTTTAAACAGATTTAGTGAAATCGGAGTGTCGTTGTTATTTATACCTGGTTTTGTTTTAATTATGGGTCTCACAACTTTTTTATATTTATCAAAAATTATGAAAATGGATCGATCAACGTCAATTTATGGTTCAATTCCGGGTGGATTAAATGAAATGGTTATTTTAGGTCAAGAAATTGGAGCTGATCCAAGGACACTTGTTTTAATTCATGCAACAAGAATAGTTGTAGTTGTGTTTTTAGCTTCTTTGGTAATATTATTTGTTCCGAATTTAGGTGTTGAAGATTTACCTGAACCAGATTTATTTTATAATTGGAAACAAACCCCAATTGTTATTCTAGTTTCGCTAATCGGATGGTTTTTTGCAGTCAAACTAAAAATACCTGGACCAACAATTATAGGTCCAATGATTTTATCAGCAGCTGCCCATATTTTTCAGATTGTAGATGCAATGCCAATGTATATTATAGTAATTTCTGTTCAAATTTTGCTTGGTTCAGCACTTGGATGTTTATTTAAAAACATTACCCTTAAAGAAATGTCTGGTCCAATATTAGCTGGGTTAGTAACGACTTTAATTGCAATAATACCTTTAATTATAATTTATTATTTTTTAAGTAATATTGGTTATGATCCTCTATCAATTTTGTTAGCTTTTTCTCCAGGTGGTCAATCTGAGATGAATATTTTAGCATTGTCTGTTGGTGCAGATATGTCTTTCATAAGCCCTCACCATATGTTCAGAGTGTTTCTTGTGATTATTTTTGCAGGAATTTTACATAAAATCATAAAAAGATTTATTTAAATCACTTTACTAAGACTTATTTTTTGAATTAATCAAGCTCATGCCTCTATTATCAACAAAAGGTGCATTATTTATCCAAGACATTTCAAAGCCTTCAATACAACCAATATTATATCCATACTGATTAGGATCAGATCGTCTTTTGTGATGGGTATTTATACCACATATCTTACAAAAGTAATGCTCAGCTACTTTGGTGTTCCACTTATAAGAGGTTAAAAATTCTCTACCTTCAGTGATAGTTAATTCGTCTATTAAAGCTGTTCCCATAACAAAGCCCTTTCTAGAACAAATAGAACAGTTGCACCTACGTAAATTTTTTATGATTGTGCTCACTTCAAATCTAACTGAACCACAATGACATTTCCCTCTAAGGGGTAAAGATAAATTGTCAATTTTCATATCTACTCTTATATTTTTTAAAAAATGAACCCATAATCACTTTTTAATTTATTGGCCAATTCGTTTGTCTTATGATCGGATATAGGTATGAATGGTGGTCTTAAATTATTCCACATAGCATTTTTAGTTTGTAATGCCAGTAAAGATTTTTGTGCTGGTATCGGAGCATAATCCTGAAATAACAGTCTAACTGATTTAACTTTCTTTTGGAGTTCTTCTGCTTCTTCCCATTCTCCAGCGTGACAAAGATCTATAACCTTAGATATATCTTTACTATTCAAGTTGGCAGTTGCTGATATACACCCTGGCGCGCCAAGTTTGATTGCCTCAATAACGGGAAGTTCTGCTCCTGGATAAACTACAAGCCCATTTATTTTCAGAAGTGCTTCTGTATTCTCCCAAACACCTGAACTATCTTTTATACCTATTATAAAGTCAGGGTATGATGATTTTAGCTTCTGAACCAGATTGATTGATAAACCTACGCCACTTACCTGAGGTATATGATACAAATATATTTTAAGTCTTTGGTCATTTACACCATCAATTAATTTTTCAAAATATTCATACAGTCCATCATCGCTCATACCCTTGAAGTAAAATGGTGGTAAAGTCATTACACCAAAGCAGCCTAAGTCAATAGCATGTTTAGTAATTTCAATTGTATCAGGTAAATTACATAAACCAGTCCCAGGAATTAATGTTTTGGGGTTAATACCAGATTTAACTAAACCTTCAATTGCTTCCATCCTTTCTTTATTTCCAACTGATAATGCTTCTCCAGTCGTTCCAAAAGGGGCTAGGCCAGAACATCCATTCTCCATTAGATTTTGTGCTAGATCATTATACATTATTTGATCAACTTTAAGTTTATTGTCAAAAGGTGTTAAGATTGGTGCAATTAGTCCTTTAATCAATTTTGTCTCCATGAATCCAACTAAATTTCTACATTACTTTAATTTTCTAAAGAAATATATTTCAATTTGAATTCTGTATTAATAATTTCAGTTTAGGATAAATATATTTTTGGGCTATAGATAAGATTATGAGTACAATTAACAATCTAAAAAAATGATGAGTGACAACAAATGCTGGTTTAATATCTAATGATGAAGCTACTAAACCCATTTCTTGAATTCCACCAGGAGCAAAGGCTAATATTATTGCTTCGGGTTTAGCACCTGTTAAAAAAGTTAAAAAAACTATAAAAGGTATCATACAAACTGTAAGGGACATGACTATCCCGATTGCAATGCCAACATAGTTTCTCGCGATTTTCCAATTTAGTCCATGCATGTTACTTCCAAAAAAGCTGCCAACCATAAGTTGTGCTAAAATGAATATTATAATAGGAGCGTCTAAATCAACTACATCAGTCATATGAAGAACGGCACTTAGGATTAACGGTCCAAACAGTCTTTTTCCTGGAAGTTTTATGATTGTCCCAAAAAATATACCACTAGGGATTAATACAAGAATTATAAAACAATCTATTATACTTCCATGAAAAGATGGCCACATTGGTTGTCTTTCAAATGATTCCGGAAATACTAACAATATTAAAGTGGGGATGGTAAATACAGTTATAAAAATTCTTATGATATGTATAAGTCCTACCTTCTTTGAGTTTGCACCACATTCTTCAGCTCCTAAAGCCATTTCTAACAGACCACCTGGAGAAGAAATAAAAAAGGCCTCTACTCTTGGTACTTTTAAAATTTTGTAAAGGAACACGTAAGTAATAATAAATGCAATTGGTACATACAGAAATAAGAACATGATAGAAATTAACCAATCATTCAATTCATGAAAAATTGAAGATGAAAATGACTGACCTAACCAAATACCTATAATGCCTACAAAAGGATCTCTTAGTTTTTGTGGAACATGTACGTCGTTTCCAAAAAGTGTAAAAATTGCTATTGAAAAAGCAGGTCCCAAAACCCAAGGCAAAGGGAAAAGTAATAAATTGAAAGTAATGCCACCTAAAATACCAATAAAAATTGTTGTTGAAATAATTTGAATTTTACTCATAAAACATCCATCAAAAAAATATGTTTATAGAAAATATTGGTATGTATTTTATTTTACTTAATATATTAAATAAATTATATCTAAATCTCAGTATATGAATAAATACTTACGGGGGGAGTAAAGTGCCGGGGGAAAATATTAATTCTGAAATTCGTATTAAAGTTAAAGACGCAATTCAACTTATTACTGAAATATTTCAAGCCAAGTCATGTAGTGACTATGAAGCTAAGACAATTGCGGAAAGACTATGTGGTTCAAATTTAAAAGGTCATGACAGTCATGGAATTGTTAGAGTTCCAAGATATGTACAATGGATGGACTGGAACTGGGTTTTTCCAAATGTTAAACCTGAAATAATAGTGGATGCTGGAGCAATGGCTTTACTGGACGCAAAACAAGGCTTTGGACAAGTGGCTGGTGAATATGCAGTTGATGAAGGAATTACAAGAGCTACAAAACACGGTATATCTGTTATAGGTTTGAAAAATTCTGGTCATCTTGGTAGGATTGGAGACTGGTCTGAAAGAGCGGCTGATGCAGGATTAATTTCTTTTCATTTTGTAAATGTAAGGGGGAGCTTGCTTGTGGCACCCTTTGGAGGAAGCGACCGAAGAGGAAGCACATCTCCGTTATCAATCGGAATACCATCTAAAGGATCTCCTCACATCATCTTAGATATGGCAACTTCGACAGTTGCAGAAGGAAAAGTAATGGTAGCTCAAAAGGGAGGAAAAAAATTACCCTTTGGCGCATTAATTGATAGTTCTGGAAATTTAACTACTGATACTGAAGTTATGTATGGCAAAATAAGTGATGATGAGATCCCAAACTCTGAGAACGGAACGGGTGCAATCACAGCTTTTGGATTACACAAGGGATCTGGAATTAATTTTATGATGGAAATGTTAGGTGGAGCCCTAACTGGCTCAGGTGTGTCAGCGGGTATTGAAGATAAAGAAAAAAGAAAATTTGGGAATGGCATGTTGTCATTGTACATATCTGTACAAAAGATGGTTGATTTAGATTACTTTTCTAAGGAAGTTAAATCTTACGCAGATTTTGTAAGGGCATCTCCACCTGCAAATCAAAATGAAAAAGTAATGATACCTGGTGACAAAGAAATATTGACAAATGAAGATAGAATGAAAAATGGTTTACCAGTGGTCCCTTTGGTTTGGGAAAATATTAGGCAAACTGCTGAAAATTTAAATGTTCCGAACCTACAGAGATTTGAAGAAGCTGTAAATTAACATTATGTATCAAAAATTCTGTCTCCAGCATCTCCAAGACCCGGAACTATAAACCCTTTTTCATTGAGATGATCGTCTTTTTGGGCACATATTATGGTTACATCTGAGAATTTTTCTTTAACATTTTTGATACCTTCTTCAGATGCAAGTAAGCAAACTAATGTTATGTCAGACGCATTATTTTGTTTTAGGGTTTCTAGTGAAGATATTGCACTTCCTCCCGTTGCGAGCATTGGATCACAAAGAAAACATTGTCTATTTTGAAGGTTTGAAGGAAGTTTTATTAAATAATTTACGGGGCTAAGTGTCTTTTCATCTCTATACATACCTATATGTCCAATTGACACATCTTTGAAAATGTCGGTGAAACCTTCAGAAATTATCAAACCCGCTCTAAGAATTGATATAACACAAGGTTTAGGGTCTTGAGTTTTTACACCTAAGAAACTTTCAAGTGGAGTATTAATCTTTTTTCTATCAACGTTAAGATCTTTAAATACTTCAAAAGCCATTAAGGAAGATATTTTTTTGGCCGTATATCTAAATTCAAAACTACTTGTCTCTTGAGAACGTAGGTTTGTCATAAGTACATTTATTAAAGGGTGATTTAGGACTTTAACTGTCATAATTTTATCTTTGTGGTCTAAATTTACTCAAATAACCGGAATAATTCTTATCTCTAGGTAAAGCATAAGAGCCGATTTTACTTGTTTTAATTTGAAGATTAATCAAACCTTCTATTAATACAACTGCTGAAGAAACCCCTTCTATTACTGGCAGACCGTGACTTAGCTCAAGGTCTTTTGCTAAGTTAGACATTCCTGCACATCCAAGAATAATAGCTTCTGAATTATTTTCTAATATGGTTTTTTCTATACCCTTATTTAGTTTGTCAAGATTATCATCTGAGATTTCTTCTAGATCTAATACAGGTACCTCTATAGCAGTGACACTTACGCATTTTTCAAATAGTCCATATTTTTTTAGATTATGTTTTAAGGGATTTATCGATCTCGTTAATGTTGTTATTACTGAAAAGTTTCCAGAAACTAGACTTGCTACATGATAAGCCGCTTCTCCAATTCCAATGACGGGTTTGTCGGTAATTGATCTTACGGCATCTAGACCTGTGTCATCAAAACATGCAATTACATAACCATCAGCATCTATATTATCTTTGATTTCTTCAATTAATCCGGGAATACAAAAAGCTTCATCATAATAACCCTCAATACTTTCAGGACCAGTTTTAGATTGAGTTGATATAATTTCTGTATCAAGTCCAGCATATTTTTTTGCAGTATTATCTATGACTTTTGTCATGGAAGTAGTGGTATTTGGATTTATAATGCAAATCTTTTTATTCAAACTCATATTCCTTTTTTCCTTTTGAGAAACAGATAAAATCCAACTGAAATAGCAATGACGGTGAATGACACAAAAGTCGTTACTGTGCCTAAAGCATATATAATAGGTGTAGTAACTGTAGTTGTTAAACCACGTAATTCAAGTGGAAGTGTATTGCCAGATCCCATAACTTGAGATGATCTTGCCAATTCATCATATGACAATGTAAATCCGAATAACGCAATTCCAATAATACTTGGTGCAATAAGGGGTAATACAATTTCCTTGAAAGTTTTCCATGGAGTTGCCCCTAGATCTCTCGCTGCTTCTTCGTAAGATTTATCGAATCGGTTAAAGACGGCAAACATTATTAATAAGCCAAAAGGAAGGGTCCAAGTTAATTGTGCCCCAAGTCCACTTGAATACATACCCAATGATGTTTGGAAAGAATCATTTACCCAACTAATGTTAAGTGAACTTCCAATCCATTTTGTCAAGTCGTCAATTAGTCTAAATTGTAAAGCGACACCTAAAGATAATACTATTGACGGAACTATAAGGCTTGCTACAGTCGTAAAAAAAAGAACATTAGAGCCCCAAAATTTTTTTCTAAATGCCAATCCTGCTGCAACAGACAAAACTACAGTTAAAATCATAACTATTATACCTAAAATTATGGATCTTTTAAAAGCCGAACCAATATCCACTACAGATCCACCTCTCCAAAGTTCTTCAAACCAATAAGTTGATATTCCATTAAGAGGAAAGGTTAATCCTCCGTCTGGTCCTTGAAAACTTAGAAGGATTATTGTAAATGTGGGACCATAAAGAAATAAAACAAATAAGGAAAAGAAGAAGACACATACATAATAGGTATTATTTTTTTTACTAAACATACTTAAAGTTCTTTTCTTATATCAATCATTTTTGTCATTATCCAAATAATTAATAGAGTTAATAATAACAAAATTACTGCATTAGCGGCAGCAGCAGGCAATTGTAGATAACTCATTTCTACATAAATAATTTTGCCAATGGATGGTATTTGTTGTCCTCCCATTATTCCTATTGTTATGAAGTCTCCCATTACTACGGTGATAACGAAAATTGATCCAATAACAATTCCCGGCTTGCATAATGGTATAATAATGTTCCATAAAATTTGAAATCCGTTAGCACCGCTATCGTAAGCTGCTTCAATTATTGATTTATCTATTCTCATCATAGAATTGAAGATAGGAACTATCATAAATAATGTGTACAAATGAACAAAAGCCAAAACTACTGAAAATCCTGAATATAGCAACCATTCTTGTGGAGTGCTTGTTAATCCGGTAGATAGAAAAAAATCATTAACTAGTCCATTTCTACCTAATAATGGTATCCATGAAATCATCCTTATAACATTTGATGTCCAGAATGGAATGGTGCAAAGAAGAAATAAAGCTATTTGCCATGTAAGTGAATTTACATAAAAAGATAGAAAGTAAGCTACAAAAAACCCAATAATAAGTGTGAAAAACCATGTTATCAAACAAAACATAAATGTAGATAGATAAGTTTTGAATGTAACACACATACCATTTTCAAAAGAAAAACAGTTTTCAAAGATATACCTATAATTCTCTAATATAAAATCAGGTATAATTGAATATTCATTATAATCCCAGAAACTGATAACAAATGTAAGAACTAAAGGTATAAAAAAAAAGAAAATAAAAACTAAGCTATAAGGAAGGGAGAGTAAACCAACAGATGGTTTTATTTGAAATAGTTTTGGCATATTGAAAAATCGAATTGTTAATTATATAGGGTAACATTAGTTACCCTATATTAAAATACATTTTATGATGCAATCATTTCATTCCATTTTCTAACCATGTATTTATTTTCATCCATTGTTGCATTCCAGCATTCAACGGATCCCATTCTAGCTTCATATGAGCCGCCATCTCTGATTTCGCCTTTTGAAGCTAATTTTTTACCTTCAGGGCTCATAATATCAGCTGTGGCAGGTTTACCTAACATCCAATAATCCCACTCATATGATTCCATATATTTTTTAGCAGTTGGAATAACAGCTGAATAATAGCCTTGTCTGTTTAGATATGCTCCTACCCAGCCAGACAAATACCAATTAATAAATTCATAACAAATGTCAGCTTGTCTCCCTTTTGTTGTAGCAGGTAATCCAAAACCAGCAGCCCATGCTCTGTAACCTTCTTTAAGTGGCTGGTAAACACAAGGTATGCCTTTTGTTCTTACTGCTGTAATCGCTGGGGACCACATTGATTGAATTACTACTTCACCTGAAGCCATTAAGTTAACGCTTTCATTGAAATCGCTCCAAAATGCTCTAAATTGGCCAGCTTTTTTAGCTTCAGTAAAAATTTTCATAGTCAAGTCAATTTCTTTTTTGGTCATGTTACCTTTGTCAGGGTATTTGTATTCTCCCATAGATTCTACAACCATTGCGGCATCCATAATTCCTATGGATGGTATGTTTAAGATAGAAGCTTTACCTTTAAATTCAGGGTTTAATAATTCAGCCCAAGTACTAATAGGTCTTTTAATTAGATCTGGACGAATACCAAGCGTATCAGCATTATAAACTGTAGGAATTAAAGTTACGTGTTGAGTAGGTTCGGAAGCAAATTCTTTTGAATTTGAACCCTTTAAATACATAACTTTTTTGGGTGCAGTTCCTTGATCACCAATTTTCTTTCCTGCAACCTCACCTTTGGTGAATGCACTTGTAACATTATCCCACTCTTTTATTCTTTTAGTATCCATTCCTAATAAGTTACCTGATGGAACTAACTTTGGCATACTGAAATACTCAGAATCAACGATATCAAAACTGTTTGGCTGTGTGAAAATTGTTTTAACAACTTCGTCAGTTGTCTTAACTATAAATTTAACTTTAATGCCTGTGTCGTCGAATAATCTTTTTTGTACAGCGTCACCCATGTTAACAGCAGTACCTAAATAACGAATAACAGGGGCGTCTGCCGCATGAATTGCAGGAAATCCTTTAAGTAGTCCTGCTCCTGCAACAGCACCGACAGCGGCTGTTGATGTTTTTAACATATTACGTCTAGTAATATTTTTTTTCATTTTAACCTCCATTAGAATTTATAAAATTGGTAGTAAATTACATTTATGATATAATTAAAAAAGAAATCTTGGCACGTCAGCAATGATGCCTAATTTTTAATCACTTTTATTAAAATTTTAAATATTGATTAAATACCAGTCAACTTTGTAATATTACATTTAATAATTTACGGAATTTAGAGGTGAAAATTTGAATACTGCAGAAGATTTAGAATTTGCTGTTCTTACAAAGAGATATGATAAAACTTTAGCCGTGAATAACATTAATCTTAAGATACCGGCAGGAACCTATTGTTGTCTCTTAGGTCCTTCAGGTTGTGGTAAAACCTCAACCTTAAGAATGATAGCTGGTCATGAAGAAATTTCAGAAGGTGATATTCTATTAGGTAATAATATTATAAACGAACTATCTCCAGCCAAACGTGGTACGGCAATGATGTTTCAAAACTATGCATTATTTCCGCATTTATCATGCTTAGAAAATGTTGCATTCGCTCTTAAAATGAGAGGCTTACAAAAAGATTTAAGAAACATTGAAGCTAAAAAAATGCTTCAATTAGTTCAAATGTCTGAATTTTCTGATCGGTTACCTGCTCAATTGTCAGGTGGTCAACAACAAAGAGTTGCTTTAGCTAGAGCCCTCATAACTAATCCGTCTATTCTACTTTTAGATGAGCCTTTATCTGCTTTAGATCCTTTTTTAAGGATTAAAATGAGAAGTGAATTGAAAGTTCTTCAAAAAAAACTTGGTATTACTTTTATACATGTCACTCATTCGCAAGATGAAGCAATGGCCTTAGCAGATATGATTGTTGTAATGAATAACGGTATTATTGAACAAGTTGGTAGTCCCTATGAAATTTTTAATAACCCCAAAAATAAATTTATAGCTTCTTTTGTGGGCGGTCATAATGTAATTACCAAAAATAAAAAAACTTATTCGATAAGAATGGATCACATAGATTTACAACTGAAAGAAGTAAAAAATACCAAATATAATAACGTAAATTTGTTTAAAGTTAAGGAGATAGAATTCCAAGGACAAATTGTAAAAGTTAGTGGCGATACTAAAAATTTTGGTGAGTTAAGTGTTCAATTATCAGATGAAAAGTTTCTTAAAAATAGATTTGAAATTGAAGATGAAGTTTTTATAAGTTGGAATGATGAACGAGAAAGTTTGTTGGAATAATATCTCATCTTCTTTAATTGATTTTTACAAAATATAAAAGCTATAATCATACTCAAAATCATAATTTGTTGAGGTACAGCTTTTGATATCTGGGAAAATAAATAATATTTTTATAAATGGTAAAAAAGAGACTATCGAAAACGTTGATCATGACATTACACTTTTAGACTGGCTAAGAAATAATTTGAAGATGACTGGAACAAAAGAGGGTTGTGCCGAAGGTGATTGTGGTGCTTGTTCAGTTATAATCAATCAAGAAAACAACTCTAATTTAAAACCGATAAATTCATGTTTAGTAAGATTAGGTCAGGTTATTGGTAAAAATATAGTTACAATAGAAGGTTTGGGTGATGACAAAGATCCTCATCCATTACAAGTTGCTTTTTCTCAAGAAAATGCTTCTCAATGCGGGTATTGTACACCTGGATTTATTATTTCAGGTGTTAGCTTGCTTAACTCTGATAAGGATATAAATGATAATACAATAAACGATGCATTTTCTGGTAATTTATGCAGATGTACAGGTTATTCTCCAATATTAAAAGCAATCAAAACAGTTGCTAAAGACAAAATTAAAATTAAACAGAAATTTTTTGAAGAAGAAACCCACGATATTAAATTAGGGAATGTTACTTATTATCATCCGTTAAAAATAGAAGAATTAAAGAACCTTACTAAGATTAGAAACTTTCGATTTTTAGCTGGTGGAACTGATTTAAATCTTCAAAGACCTATAATTAACGAAAAAGAACACTCTATTATTTCTTTAAGTTCCATAGATGAATTAAAAAACATTAAAATATCAAATAATAAAATTTTAGTAGGTAGCTCTGTCACAATAGAAACATTCCTTGAACTTATTGAAGGTAAAATTCCTGAAATGATTGAAATTCTGAAAAGATTTGGTTCTCCTTTAATTAGAAATCAAGCTACTATTGGAGGCAACTTATGCACTTCTAGCCCCATAGGAGATTTGGCTCCTGTACTTTTAGTTTTAAAATCTAAATTAAATATCTTTGGAAAGGATGGGCAGGAAAGTATACCCATTAACAAATTTTTTAAAGGCTATAGAAAAAATATTCTAAAAAAAGATCAGATTTTAGTTTCTCTTGAAATACCTATCCCCAGTAACAGTAATAAACTTTTCTTTTGGAAACTATCAAAAAGATTTGATCAAGATATTTCAACAATTTCACTCGCAATAAACATTAAGACACAAAATCATATTATAAAAGATTTGTATATTGCTGCAGGAGGTGTTGCAGAGATCCCAAAAGAATTGAATGATTTATCAAGAAAAATGATTAATAAAAATATTGATCAAGCAATCAAACTAGCGATTGATAATATAGATAATTATATTCGTCCAATTTCAGATCTAAGAGGAACTTCCTCATATAGAAAAGCTTCTTTTAAGGGACTATTTAAAAGACTAAAACAATGCCTAGAAAATGATATAAAAACTATGTCAGTTATGGAATTTTAGATATGAATAATGTTGCTATCCATGACTCATCAATAAGGCATACAACTGGTCAGGCAATTTACATTGATGATATTCCGGATCAAGAAAATCTTCTTCATGGTGCACTAGTCTTGTCAAAATGCGCATATGGTAAAATAAAAAAAATTGATTTTAGTCGATTAAAAAATTTAACTTTTTATACAAAAACTGTAACAGCAAAAAATATTCCAGGTGAAAATGAGATAGGTCCAATTAAAAATGGCGAGCCGATACTTGCTGATGATATTATAACGTATTACGGACAACCCGTTGCTGTTATTTTGGCAAAAACATTCCAAGAAGCTCAATATGCAAGTGATTTGGTAAAAATTGAAATAGAATATTTAGATGATCCAATACTTACCTTAGACGATGCATATAGTAAAAATTCTTTTCATGATGATCCTATTATATTGGAAAAAGGCTCAGTTGAAAAAGAAATAAATAACTCAAAGTTTAAAAAATCTGGTGAGTTTGAAATTGGTGGTCAAGATCATTTTTATCTAGAAACCCATGTGGCAATTACTTTTCCAGGAGAAAATGACGAATACATTGTTTGGTCAAGCACCCAGCATCCTACAGAAGTTCAACATGGAGTAAGTAAAATTTTAAATATTCCATCAGCTAAAATTGATAGTAAAGTTCGAAGGTTAGGTGGTGGGTTTGGAGGTAAAGAGAGCCAAGCAACTATTTTTGCAGGAATATCAGCTTTATGTGCTTTTATTACTCACCAACCAGTTAAAATTCGTCTTAACAGGCATAGTGACATGACAGCTTCAGGGAAAAGGCATAATTTTAAAGTTTATTTCACTGCAGGTTTTTCAAGTAATGCTAAAATAAATGCACTCGATATTAAAATGTTAAGTAATGGGGGTAATGTACTGGATCTTTCAGGTCCAGTAATGACAAGAGCTTTAACACACTTAGATAATTGTTATTTTATTAAATCTATAAAAGCTTATGGATATATTTGTAAAACAAACACCGTCTCCAATACCGCCTTCAGAGGTTTTGGTGGTCCACAAGGTATGCTAGTAATTGAAAATATACTTTTTAGTATATCTCAGTTCTTAAATAAATCTCTAGATCATGTTAGACAAATTAATTATTATTCTAAGTCTAACGGAGTTATTACTCCTTATGGGCAAGTAGTTTCAAAACCAAGAATTGAACGGATTTTAAATGAAACTTATAAATTAAGTGATTATAAAAAAAGATTGAAACAAATTAAAATCTTTAATTCTAACCAACAAAAAAATCAATTGCCGTTTAGAAAAGGCCTTGCTCTTATGCCTGCAAAATTTGGTATTTCGTTTAATAAGCCGTCTTTCAATCAGGCTGGTGCCTTAATACATGTTTATTCTGATGGATCTATAAGATTAAATCATGGAGGTACTGAAATGGGGCAGGGTCTGTTTATTAAAGTTGCCCAAGTAGTTGCAGAATGTTTTAAAGTATCTCTAGATCAGATACATATTACCTCAACTAATACAGCTGAGGTCCCTAACACATCAGCAACAGCAGCTTCTTCAGGCTCTGATTTAAACGGAATGGCTGCATGGAATGCTGCTTCAACGATAAAAAAAAGAATGATTGATCATGCTTCTAAATTATTTAAAAAACCTAAGTCAGAAATTATATTTGAACAAGGAAGGATCCTATCAGGAAACAAGAGTTTATCATTTACCGAGTTAGCTTTTTCGTGTTGGGAAAATAGAATATCACTTTCATCCACAGGTTTTTACAAAACTCCTAAAATACATTGGGATCAAGGAAAATTAAAAGGACGACCCTATTTTTACTTTACGTGGGGAGCGGCTGTTTCCGAGGCATTAATTGACATTAACACTGGTGAAAACCGAATTTTAAGAGCAGATATTATTCAAGATTGTGGAAACTCATTAAATGAAAATATTGATATTGGACAAATAGAAGGGGGTTTTATACAAGGATTGGGTTGGCTCACTTGTGAAGAACTTTATTTTTCTCAAGATGGAAAATTATTAACTACCGGCCCATCGACATATAAATTACCTGGGAGTAGAGATGTTCCTCCTATATTCAATGTCAAATTATTAGAAAATGCAGATAATGATGAAAAAACTATTTTTAGATCTAAAGCTGTTGGTGAGCCACCATTGCTACTAGCTATTTCTCATTTTCTAGCTTTAAAAGAAGCTATCAAAGCATCATCAAAAGACTCAAAGCCTGAACTGCTAAATTCTCCTGCAACCCCTTCAGAAATTCTAAAAGCTATTTATGCTTAAAATTATCTAGTCTATATTTAAGTTTTATTATGAAGTGGTTTTTCGAGATTAATATAAATTGTAAAATGCATTTAAATTTTGTTAAGCTACTGTGCCCAATTATGTACTGAGAATTATTCTAGCCTATGTCAAATATACTAATCAAAAATGCAAAAATTATCGCAACTATGGATGACAATAAAAGAGAAATTGTCAATCAATCTATTTATTGTGAAAATGGAAAAGTTGTTGAAATTGGAGAATGTATTAACTCCAATTATGATAAACGCGTAACAATAAATGCCTCAGAAATGGTTGTAATACCAGGGTTAATTAATACCCATCATCATTTATTCCAAAACTTAACAAGGTGTTATCCGAAAGCTCAAAACGAGTCTTTGTTTGGATGGTTAACTAGCTTATATCCTATTTGGAATAAAATTGGTCCCTCAGACATATACATATCGTCATTAATTGGTCTATCAGAAATGGTCTTAAGTGGTTGTACTACTTCAAGTGACCATCTTTATCTTTTTCCTAATGGGTCAAAACTTGAAGATCAGATTGAGGCAGCTGTTGATATTGGTTGCAGATTTCATGCAACTAGAGGATCAATGAGTATTGGAGAGAGTAAAGGTGGGTTACCACCAGATACACTAACCGAAAATGAAGATTTTATATTGAAAGATTGTCAAAGAGTAATTGAAAAATTTCACGACAGTTCTGATTTTGCAATGTTAAAAATAGCTTTAGCTCCTTGTTCCCCGTTTAGCGTAAGTCAAGATTTAATGAAAGAAACGGCAAGTTTAGCAAGAGAATATTCTGTAGGTATGCATACCCATTTAGCTGAAAATATAGAAGACATAGTGTACACTAAAGAAAAATTTGGAATGAGGCCAGGACAATATATTGAAGAATTAGGTTGGGTCGGAAACGATGTTTGGCATGCACATTGTGTTCAATTAAACGAAAACGAAATAGATTTATTTTCAAAAACACGTACAGGTATTGCTCATTGTCCTTGTTCTAATATGCGATTAGCTAGTGGGATAGCACCTATACGAAGATGTATTGATGAAGGTGTTAATGTTGGTTTAGGCGTTGATGGTTCGAGTTCAAACGATAGCGGAAATCTTTTAAATGAAGCCCGACAAGCAATGCTTTTACAAAGAGTTAATTTGGGTGCAAACAAATTTTCACCAAGAGAAGCTTTGTTTACTGCAACTCGAGGTGGTGCTAATGTTTTGAATAGAAATGATATTGGCCAAATTTCGAAAGGCAAGGCAGCTGATTTTGCAATATATGACTTAAATAATATTGTACTTTCTGGAACGTGGAGTGACCCTTTAGCAGCTCTTGTTTTATGTTCACCAATGCAAACAGCTTACACAATATGTAATGGTAAAATTATATCAGAAAAAGGTAATCTTAATAATATTGATATTGGTTTGTTTTTAGAGAAACACAAAGTGGCATCAAAAAAATTATTAGAAATTTAAATTGTTATAATCCTAATTTCATTCTGTTTAAAATGATATTCTTTTAGATTAGTTGAAGATATTTCTTTATCCTTGATTCTATCAATAATCCAGAAATCTTGTTTCTTTTTAACTAATAGTGGGTGATGCCATACATTTGCTTTGTAGGTGATACCAACACTTCCATCTACGTGAAAACATCTTAAAGTATCTATATCAGGCAACTCATTTTTCTCCTTGGATACAACTATTAACCAATCATGGTTTTGGATTGGCAAAAAACTTTGAGAAGCAATAGGGTGTTTTTCCATTATCTTAATTTGAATAGGAAATTCTCTTGGAGAACCTGAAAAAATTGATATCGCAGGTATTCCATTTTGATCTGATAATTTTAATTCTGAAATATTATGATGCCTGATAGTTGTTCCTTGATTAATAGATAATTTACTTGAAGAAAAACTTTTATTTATTATATCGCCAAATGGAAAAAAATTTTCTTTATTTAATTTTTCAATCTGGAGGTTGTCAATCATTTGATATTATTCCAAATATTCTAAGTCGAGAAACGCCACCATCTGGATAAATGTTTAGCCTAATATGTGTTGCTTCTTTTTGTGGATTTAAATCAAGACTAAATTTATGAATGTTATCAGCCTTTAATTTAGTTTGATCTAAAATTAAATCCCATTTTTCAGAGTCTTTGATTATATTCTCATTACTACTAACTACTTCAGAAACTGATGCTGCTTGTATTGATGCTCTATCTGGAAAGTTACCTTTGAAATGGGCTGTATCTATTTCAATTTCTTTAATCATAGCTTTTTTTGCTAACTTAATAATAATCCAATCATTGCCTGGCTCTCTTCTACGTCTTGTTTCCCAGCCGTCTCCCATAGTTTTACCTCTCCCTTCTGAAAGAAGAGCAGAAACATCTCCGTAATGGGCGTTATTGAAAGCAACAATTGATCCACCTAGATTAAGAGAAGATAATTCGATTAAATCGTTATTTTTAAACTTGCCCCAATCATATTTTACTTCACCAAATAGTCTTAATCTTGCAACACCTCCATCAGGAAAAATTTGCAACCTTATATAATTAAAAGTTTTGTTAGATTTGATATCAAAATTATTTTTTTTATCACCTATTAAGGAAGTCTTTGTTTTTAATAAAATCCAATCATCATCATTTGGAATTTCTGAACTGTAACAACCTTCTAAAGAGAAAAATGGAGGAAAATTTCCAGTAAAATAACTAGTATCTACTTCAATAGTTGATATTACGCCAGGTGAGCCAAGTTTTATTATAACCCAGTCATTCCCACCATCCCTTCTTCTTTTACTTTCCCATCCATCCATCCACTTTCCGTGTTCATCAAATTTATCTTCAATAAAGACTGGCTCCTTATCACTAAGCATGCGGATCGCTTCACCAAAAAATTCGTCAGAAACACTTAAAATTTTAGTGCCCATTTTAGGGGATACTAAATTTACTAAAGTTTGAGAATTATTTTTGTCAGTCATAATATTTTCCTTTTAAGAATACTATAGAGAAGAAAATCCCCTTGAAATGTATTGTCCAAGATTATTTTGTTTTAAAAATTTATTTTTTTCGTAAATTTTTTGACCTCTAAGCCAAGTTTGTATTGGCCAACCCCTAACTTCTATTCCCTCAAATGGGGTGTAATCTGAGCCATGATGCAAATCAGATTGCCTGATAGTATCTATTTTATTCGGATCCCAAATAGTTAAATCAGCGTCTGATCCAATTTTAATTGAACCCTTTTGTGGATGTAAGCCATACATTTTTGCTGGGTTTGTAGAAGTTAACTCTACAAATCTCTTAAGAGAAATTCTTTTCTTACTTACACCTTCTGAAAATAATATTGGAAGTCTAGTTTCTACTCCTGGTATACCATTGGGAACCCATTTAAAAGACGTCCTTGCACCAGGTCTGTCTTTACCTTTTTTATCTTTAAATTTGAATGGACAATGATCAGAAGAAAAAATATCAAAGGTGCCGTCAATTATACCTTCCCAAATAGCTTCTTGACTTTCCAAGTCTCTTGGAGGAGGGGAGCAAACATATTTAGCGCCCTCAAAATCCATGTTTAGACCTTTCATATCATCTTCAGTTAAACAGATATATTGAGGACATGTTTCAGAAAAAACTCTAATACCTTTTTCTTTGGCCCACTTAATCTGCGACAGAGCTTCATTGCCTGAAACATGAACTATTACAATTGGTATATCTACTATTTGTGCATGACTAATAGCTCTGTGCGTTGCTTCTCTTTCAACGATTTGTGGTCTTGATATACCGTGAAAATAGGGAGCAACTTTACCTTCTTCTTCTAATTTTTTAGTAAGATATCTTATAGCATCATAGCCTTCTGCGTGAACCATTACCAAAGTTTTTTCTTTTTTAGCTACTTCAAAAACTTTCAATAATTCTTCATCATTTAACACTAGATCGTCATATGTCATAAAAACTTTAAATGACGTATAACCATCCCTAGCTAGAGCTGGGAGTTCTTGTCCTAAAACTTGCGGGGAAGGATCACTGATTATTAAATGAAAAGAAGTGTCAATATACAAATTATCTTTGGCTTTTTTATGATAGTTTTCAACACACCCTCGAAGAGATTGCCCTTTTTCTTGCATTGCAAACGGTAAAACTGTTGTATTTCCTCCTGCAGCTGCAGACATTGTCGCGGATTGAAAATTATCAGCCATTTCAACATCTGGTCCTGATGGTTGATCTATATGAACGTGGGCATCAACACCTCCTGGAAGGATTAGCAAATCCGTGGCGTCTTCTATTACTTCTGCATTATCACTTAAATCACCTATTGCAGAAATTTGTCCATCACTAATGCCGAGGTCACAATTTTCAACACCACTTTCTGTTACTATTTTTCCATTTTTAAAAATAAGATCAAGTTTTTCCATGTATATTTCCTCGTTATTTAAGCTCGTCTTTTAAATTATTTATTGCAATGTAAAGTTTTTGAATTTCTGCTCTTTCGTGATCTTCAATAAATGACAAATTACCTGGTGGCATTGCAAAAGATAATACGGATTGAGAATAAATATTATCAATATTATCCACTATGTCTTTTTTTGTTTCCAATCTGATTAATTTTGGAGCATTTGCCATATTTTCCCAAAGAGGTTCTCTTGCGTGGCACATAGCACATTTGGATACTATTATCTCTTGAGCATTAGCTAAAATTGGTTTTGGTATTTTATTAATTAAAGTTGCGTTACCTCTCATTTCACTTAGTTCAGGTTTTCCGGAATAAGAAATATAAATTGTAAGCAATGTAAAAATAGTAACTGGTATAGCCACCCAATATGGTGGTCTAGATCCAGTGTGTTTTACATTAAAAAAATGTCTTATTAAGGCACCTATGATTAAAATTATTGGAATAATAATCCAAGAATATTTAGTAGCATATATCAACGGATAATGATTTGAAATCATAATAAAAATCACTGGAAGTGTTAAATAATTATTATGAAGCGATCTTTGCTTAGCTATCATTCCATGTTTAGGGTCAGGTGTTTCATTTGCGATCAAACTAGCTACAACTTTTTTCTGTCCAGGAATAATAACCATCAGAACATTTGCTACCATAATTGTTCCTAAAATAGTTCCTATCTGCATAAAAGCACCCCGATAGCTAAATATTTCAGAGTAAACCCAAGACATAGCAGTAATCAGAATAAATATTGAACCAATAAGAGTATAGACATTTGTTTCTAATGAAATTCTGCATATAATATCATAAATCAACCAACCAAATATAATTCCTAAAATTGACATAATTACTGCTTCATATTTTTCAAAATCATACTTTATTATGTCAATCATATATAATTCTGCTCCAGCGTAGTATATCAACGCCAATAAAGCGAAACCTGACACCCAAGTCGCATAAGCTTCCCATTTAAACCAAGTTAATTCAGAAGGAAGTTTGGACGGAGCAACTAAATATTTTACTAAATGATAAAAACCACCACCATGTACCTGCCATGCTTCCCCGTGAGATTTATCTGGAAGATTTTTGCCTTGTTTTAAACTTAAATCAAGAGCTATAAAATAGAAACTAGACCCTATCCAAGCGATACCAGCTATCACATGGAACCATCTTAAGATGAGCTCGATCCACTCTTCGAAAAGAAATATCACCTAATCAACTCCCCCTATAAGTACTGTAACCAAAGGGAGACAATAACAAAGGAACATGATAATGCTCAACTCTATTATTTACAGAAAATCTAATAGGAATCTGATCTAAGAAAATATTTTTTAAATTGTTATTTTGTTTTTTCAAATAGTCACCAGCATAAAATAATAGCTCATAAGTTATTTCTTCTAAATTTTCTGCTGAAATTAATGGTTCATTAATTCTACCGTCGTTGTTGGTGATAAAAGTGTCTATTAACTCTTTTTGCTCATTAATAATTTTATATAATTCAATCTTCAAATTAACTGCAGGTCTACCCCTACTTGTATCTAAAACGTGTGTAGTTAAACCAGCCATAAATTTCTCTATTCAAGTTTGTGTTAAATATGCTTAAATATTTATGTACTCAATAATATCAGGTAAAACTATGTCAGACAAATATTTTACATTTATTTCTAAAAAAATCAGTAGTAAGAAATTTGTAAATCTACTTAAAAGTATTTATGAGCATTCCCCATGGGTTCCAGAAACACTTTTATCTAAAGAAGGTATTGAAATTAAAACGAAAAGAGAGTTGCATATACAAATGAAACAGATTGTAGATGATGCATCTAAATTAGAAAAATTAAATCTTATTAGGGCACATCCAGAATTAGGTAATAAGCTTCAAAAAATAAAAAAATTAACAAAATTTTCTCAAGAAGAACAGAAATCTGTAGGCTTAGATCAATGTACCGAAGAAGAATATAAAATATTAACAAACCTTAACAAAGAATATAGATCTAAATTTGAATTTCCATTTATAATTGCAGTTAAAGGTTTATCCAAAAATTATATAATAGAGAATATGAAAAAAAGAGTTAAAAATAGTCAAGAAGAAGAATTTAAGACTGCGATAAGTGAAATTCATAAAATAGCAAAACTTCGTATTAATGATTTGGCTTATTGATTAGCAAATTTAATTTTCAAAATAGTGCCTTTGTGGAGTAAAACTTTAATAATTTTAATGGAATGTTAATGTCTTTGTGAATTTTATGATTTAATAAAGATTTAATAAGGAAACAATCAATGAGATTGGCTATCGATATAGGCGGAACTTTCACAGATATTGTACTAGAAAATCAACATCAACTTCTAACTAAAAAAGTTTTAACTTCGACAGCTCAACCAGAAGTTGCAGTAATTGACGGAATATCTGACCTTCTAAATGAAAATAATATTAATTCATCTGAAATTAAAATGATTATCCATGGTACTACTTTGGCCACAAATGCAATCATTGAGAGAAAAGGAGCAAAAACCTGTTTTATAACTACTGAAGGTTTCAGAGACGTTCTTGATATTGGTTATGAAAGTAGATTTGATCAATACGACATTTTGATTGAAAAAACAATGTCACTTGTCCCAAGAAAATATAGGTATGTTATTGAGGAAAGAACTGATGTAAATGGAAATCAAATTAAACCCATAAATACAACTAAATTTAAAAAAATTATAGAGAAAATTAAAATTGAAAATTTTGAAAGTATAGGAATTGGTTTTTTACATTCATATGCTAATTCTAAAAATGAGAATGTTTTAAAAAAATATATACTTGAAAATTTACAAGGAGTTGAAGTTAGTATTTCCTCTGACGTGTGTCCTGAGATAAGAGAATATGAGCGCTTTACTACAACAGTGATAAATGCATATATAAAACCCCTAATGTCTAATTATTTGAAAAAATTAGATTATGAATTAAAGGAGAAAGGTTTTATTTGTCCACTCCTTTTAATGACTTCAGGGGGTACACTAACTAATGTATCTAGTGCGTGCAAAAATCCAGTTAGATTAGTCGAATCAGGTCCAGCTGGTGGTGCAATTTTGGCAACCTCTATTGCCAAAGATCTAAATTTAAACAAAGTAATATCATTTGATATGGGAGGTACTACAGCTAAAATTACTATTATTGAAGATAAAAAAGCGATTAAAGCAAGAGAGTTTGAAGTTGATAGGAAAGCTAGGTTTAAAAAAGGTAGTGGGTTTCCTCTGAGAATTCCTATAATTGAAATGGTTGAGATTGGTGCAGGTGGAGGATCTATAGCTAGAGTAAATAAATTAGAACAAATAATTACAGGTCCTGACAGTGCCGGATCTGTTCCTGGTCCAGCCTGTTATTCTAATGGAGGGACATTGCCAACTATAACTGATGCTGATTTAGTTATAGGTAAAATTAATCCTAAAAATTTTGCAGGCGGAAAAATTAAATTATCAAAAGATTTATCAATCAATGCTATTACAAAAAACATTGGTCAAAAAGTTAATTTAGATACAGACACTGCTGCTTTAGCAATTTCAGAAATTGTAGATGAAACAATGTCGAACGCAGCAAGGGTTCATACGGTAGAACAAGGTCACGAAACCTCAAATAGAACTCTTATAGCATTTGGAGGTGCTGCCCCTTTGCACGTTGCAAGGGTAGCTGAAAAATTAAAAGTAAGTTCTATAATCATACCAACTAATGCAAGTGTTGGATCAGCAGTAGGCTTTTTAAAAGCTCCCGTAGGTTATGAAGTTGTAAAGAGTCTTAGAATGCTTTTAAAGGGGTTTCAAGTAAAAAAAGTAAATAATTTACTTAAAACTATGAGAGAAGAAGCAAAAAAAATTATTGAAAATAAATCAGAAAAAAACAATTTTATAGAAGAGCGTTTTGCGTATATGCGTTATGCTGGTCAGGGGCATGAAATTAAAGTTCCTATTGAGAATAACTTATTATCTTTAATGGATATAGATAGTATTAAAAGCTCATTTGAGAAAAAATATGAAGATTTATATGCAAGAATTCTTCCCAATGCAGATATAGAAATTTTAACGTGGTCCCTTTCTTTATCTATCCAAAATGAAAATCCAAATCAATATAAAGAACTAAACTCTTATGTGAATATAAAAGAGAATACTTCAGTTGATTTTGTCGATTATCATAGTGAGAAAAAGATTAAAGTACCATATTTTGAAAGAAATGATCTAAAGCCTGGAGATTTAATTAGGGGGCAATGTATTATTTCAGAAGAGCAAACAACAATAATTGTATCAAAAAATTTTGATATTAAAGTTTTAGACAATAAATTTTTAAAAATGGAATATATTAAATATGAATAGTAATAATTTAACAGAAGATAAAAAAAATATTCAAAATCAGGTTATGTGGAACCGTCTTCTTTCTGTAGTTGAAGAACAAGGTCAAACGCTAGTGAGAACTGCATTTAGTCCAATTGTTAGGGAGTGTGGGGATATTTCTGCAGGGGTTTTTGACTTAGATGGAAGAATGATGGCACAGGCTGTTACAGGTACACCAGGTCATGTAAACTCAATGGCAGAATCAGTTAAGCACTTTATTAACCATTTTCCTTTAAATACTATGAATGAAGGTGACATTTTTATTACAAATGATCCATGGATGGGAACAGGACATTTAAATGATTTTGTTATTACTACCCCATGTTTTAAAGATAAAAAAATAGTTGGTCTTTTTTCATGTACATCACATCTGACTGATATAGGTGGATTAGGGGTTGGTCCTGATGCTACAGATGTTCATATGGAGGGTTTATATATTCCTATGTTAAAATTAGCTGATAAAGGGGTGATGAATAAAACTTTACTAAAATTAATCAGTGAAAATACAAGGCAACCAGTAGAAACAGAAGGGGATGTATATTCTTTAGCAGCCTGCAATGATATTGGTTGTAGAAGGTTAGTTGAGATGATGGACGAGTTTCAAATAAGTAACTTAAAGGATTTGTCTGATTTTATTTATACTAAATCATTATTGGCAGTTGAAAATGAGATTAGAAAAATTCCTAATGGTGAATATAAAAACTCAATGATGATAGATGGATTTGAAAAGGATGTTAAACTAGAGGCTAAATTGATCGTTTCAGAAAAGTCAATATCTGTAGATTTTACTGGTACTTCAGAAAAATCAAAGTTTGGCATAAATGTACCTTTATCTTATACTAAGGCTTACACATGTTTTGGATTAAGTTGCCTTGTTAGTGCGGAAATACCAAATAATGCAGGTTCCTTACATCCTTTTGAAATTCAAGCCCCATTAGGTTCAATTTTGAATGCACCTTATCCAGCAGCAGTTTGTGCAAGGCATATTATTGGTCAAATGCTTCCAGACATGGTTTTTGGATGCTTAGAAAAAGCTATTCCAGATAAAGTTCCAGCAGAAGGAGCATCATGTTTATGGAACATAACTTTTCGTGGAAACACAGATAGAGGAGCTAATAATAATTCATTGTTTGCTGTTACCGCCGTGGTTAATGGAGGTACTGGTGCAAGACCAATCAAAGATGGATTATCAGCCACAGCTTATCCTTCAGGTGTTAAAGGAACCCCAGTTGAAATTAATGAAGCCGTTGCGCCATTATTATTTCTAAAAAAAGAATATAACCCAGGAAGTGGTGGTAAAGGAAAATTTAATGGTGGTTTAGGTCAAGTTATTGAAATTAAATCCGCAATTGATGAAGATATGGATTTATTAGCTTCTTTTGATAGAATAAAATTTCCTGCTAGAGGCAGATCAAACGGAGAAAATGGAAATGCAGGCCAGGTCTCTATTAAAAATAAAAGAATGCTTAATGGTAAGGGAACTCAAGTAATTAAGGCAGGAGAAATATTACAAATATTTACACCGGGTGGCGGAGGACTTGGAGGTTACTCTGATAGAGATAAGGAATTGATAGAAACTGATATAGAAAACGAATTGATATAAAATTTATTATTTATATTGGAATTCCAAAATTTCTATTAGGTTTTGTAACAAATTTTTTTATATTTAATTGAAGTTTGGTTAAATTTTCAATGAGAGCAGTTGCTGCAGTCATACCTTCTATAATAGGTAAATTAAATTTATGACTTAAATCTTTTGCAAGATTTATTATTCCCGCGCTAGTAATAATGATTGCTTCAGGACTATCTTCTGAAATAGTCCTTTGAATTTCATTTTCTAATTTTGTTAGATTTGACTTTGACATTGTCTCCATATCTAGGATTGGGACTTCAATAGACTTTAATGAAACACATTTGTGGTCCATATCATATTTAATTAAATTATTTTTTAAGGCCTCATGGGATTGAGATACATTTGTAATAATTGAAAACTTATTAGCTATTATATTGGCAGTATAAAATGAAGCTTCTCCAATACCTATGACTGGTTTTGAAGTAACCTTTCTAATTGTATCAACTCCAATATCTTCAAAAGATGCAATTATAAATGCATCTGATGAATTGTTATTTTCTATTTGTTTAATAAAACTTGAAATATTAGTTGTTTCTAAATAATGACTGAAATAATCATTTACTAAATCATTTTCATTTATATAGATATTAGAATTTTCATCAATAATTTGCGAGGCACATTTTTTTAGCTTTTCGTTTGATTTAGGAGACCCATAAGGATTTATAATACAAATTTCAATGCTCAAAACATACTAACCTATTTATTAACAATGTTGGGTTTCTCTAGAATACTTATTGCTGGCAACTCTTTTGTAAACTTTTTGACTTCAACTAGTGTAGAGTGAGCTGACGGACCTTGTGCGAGTGACGAAGTTCCTACATCGGCAGTTAATACATTTGGGTTGCCATGTACACAAAATCCGCCATCATCAACAGGGTCATACCAAGCACCAACTGGTAGAAAAACTATACTCTTCATAACTTCTTCACTTATAACAACTCCTGCAAGACATTTACCTCTTTTATTAAATATTTCAACAATGTCTCCATTCTTTAATTTTCGAGCAAGAGCATCCTGTGGATGAATTTTCATAGGTTCTCTTCCAGATATTTTCTCTCTTTGACTTTCAGATCCGTTGTCAAGTTGACTATGTAACCTATTATGTGGTTGACCTGATATAAGTTGAAGAGGGTAATGTTTGGTTAAAGATGAACCTAGCCACTCTTCTTGTTCTAACCAAGTTGGGTGACCAGGGCAGTCCTTATAATTAAAATTTTCTATAGTTTCTGAAAATATTTCAATTTTTCCAGACGGAGTGGATACAGGATTTTCAATAGGGTCTTTTACAAATTCTTCTAACAAAATAGTTTGCTTTTTGGGTGACAATACTTCTTGAAATCCATTTTTCCAAAACTTGTCAAACTCAGGTAAATTAAAACCAGCCTCTTTTGCACCCTGTTTTGCTTCGTCCCACAAATATTGTAACCATTGATCTTCATTTCGATTTTCTGTGAATTTGTCTTTAATATTAAGTTTTGAAGAAATTAATGAGAAAATCTCATAGTCTGATTTTGATTCACCTATTGGTTCAATTATTTTATGCATTGGTGATATAGTTTGATCCCAATGTCGAATTCCAATGTCATTTTTCTCAAGTGACGAAGTTGCAGGTAAGACAATGTCAGAATGTCTTGCTAGACTATTCCACCAAATTTCATTTACAATTATAGTATCTGGTTGTTTAAATGCTTTAACAAGTTTTTTTAAGTTCATCTGATGATGGAACGGATTACCGCCTGCCCAGTATACTAATTTAATATCTGGATATTTTATTTCTTTACCGTTATATGAGAATATGTCACCCGGATTTAAAAGCATATCTGATATTCTTGCTACTGGTATAAAATCTGAAACAGCATTTTTAAATTGATCTAATGCTGGCCATTTGTGATATTGTACTGGATTCCCAATACCGTTTTCAGCACTGTATCCAAGACCAAAGCCGCCACCAGGCATTCCGATTTGTCCAAGCATACAAGCTAAGACAGTAATCATCCAATGAGGTTGTTCACCATATTGTTGTCTTTGTAAGGCCCATGCTCCAGTAATCATGGTTCTATTTGTAGACATCTTTTTTGCTAAACTATTTATTGTGTTACTAGGTATGCCAGTTATTTTAGATGCCCAAAAAGGAGTTTTAGCTTTGCCATCAGATACTCCCTTTAAATATTTTAAAAATTTATCGTATCCAATGCAATATTTATTTAAAAACTCTCTATCAACTAAACTTTCAGTTTCCAAGATGAAAGCTACACTCAGCATTAAAGCAGTATCTGTCCCAGGTCTTATTTTAATCCATTCAGCTTTACTAATTACATCAGCTTCCATTTCCATAGGACTTACATTAATGAATTTAATACCCTTTTTTTGACATTTTTTAATATAGTCTTTGGTAGTATGTTTACCCACTCCACCAGAAGTTACTTGAGAGTTTTTAAGTGGTAATCCCCCAAACATTACAATTAACTGGGAATTATCTTTGATGTTGTTCCAATCAGTGTGAGTGTCAAGAAATTTTCTATAAGACAAACCAATAACATGCGGCATAATTGTTTCGCTTGCAGCATAGGAATATGTGTTGACTGATCTTGTATAACCACCATAACTATTAAAAAATCTATGAAGTTGGCTTTGGGCGTGGTGAAATCTTCCAGCTGACCCCCAACCATAAGAACCGGCATAGAAAGCTTTATTTTTATATTTTTTCTTAATCCTGTTCAGTTCAAAAGCAACGATATCTATAGCTTCATCCCAACTTAAAGGAACAAAATTATCGGATCCACGTTTTTCTCTTGCACGTTTGCCTGTCAAAGACATTTTACTATTAGCTATTTCTTTTCTTATTTCACGAAGATAACCTTTTCGAACATGTGGAACTTTAATTCTTAAGTCATCGTCAACGCTATTAATTATTCCATTTGCAATACTTGATGGGTCTCTATCATTCTCATATGGTCGCATTGCAACTAGTTTATCATTCTCTATTTCTGCGTAATAACTTCCCCAATGAAAAGAAGTAGGTTTTCTAATTTTGCTTGGCATTCTTACCTCTTGTTAACAATATACTAGTCTTAATTTGATTTTAGTAAATTATATTATCATCTAGAAATTTAGCAACGTGAATGGCTTGCCTATCTAAACCATCCTTGATTTGACATCTGCAAGAGGTGCCATCAGCAATAATTTTAATTTCTTTTGAATTATTTTTTATAGCTGGAAAAAGCCTTTCGTTAGCCATTCTCATAGAAATATCATAAGTGTCTTTTCCATAGCCAAATGCCCCAGCCATCCCACAACAACTTGTTTCTATTGTTTCTACATTTAAACCTTCAATGTAATTTAAAATTTTTTGGATTGGCTTAACAGCATCAAATGCTTTTTGATGGCAGTGACCATGCAGTAACACTTTTTCATTTAATTTTTTAAAGGTAAGATTTTTATATTGTTTGGCTAATAATTCTTCAAAGGTAAAAGAATAATTTTTTAAAAGTTTGGTGTTCTTATTTTTCAATAAAGCAGGTAATTCGTCCCTAAATGATAAAATACATGAGGGTTCTAATCCAACTACACTAATACCTTGTGATACGTAAGGTAAAAGAGTATCTAAAACGTTAGTTGCCTCTTTTTTTGCATTATCAATCAAGCCATTACTTAAATACGTTCTTCCGCAACACATTACACTTTTAACATTTTTTGATTTTGGAATAAACGGAAAAAATCCTGCAGCATTTAAAACTTTTATTGCAGATCTTACATTTTCTGGTTCATGATAACGATTAAAAGTATCTACAAACAAAATAACTGGTGTTTTGTTTTGTGTCTTATCTATTGTATTTGGTAATTCACTATCTTTGAAGTAATCATTTCTCCATTTGGGAAGAGGTCTTTTAGCTGTGAAACCTAATAATAGCTCACTTATTTTAGCTAAAACTGGCACTCTATCTCTAAGGTTCATCAGTTTAAATATCTTTGATGCAAATGGTGCATATTTTGGAAGATAAGCAACAAGTTTGCTATTAATATCTAAACCATATTTTTGGGCTTTTAAATAAGATAATTCAATTTTCATTTTTGACATATCTACCCCTGTTGGACATTCTCTTTTACACGCTTTACAGGACACACATAATTTCATAGTGTCTGTCATCTCGTCACTGATTAAAGCATCTTTTCCAAGTTGTCCCGAAAGTGCTAATCTAAGAGAATTTGCTCTTCCTCTAGTCGAATCTCTTTCATCCTTTGTAACCCTGAACGATGGACACATTACTCCACCGTCCAATTTTCTGCATGATCCATTATTATTACACATTTCAATTGCACCCTGAAAACCACCAGCTTTACCTGTCCACAAAGACCAGTCTAAAAGCGTTTTAATATTTTCAGCGTTATAAGATGGCGCATATCTAAAAAGATCTCTATTATCCATTTTAGGAGCATCAATAATTTTCCCAGGGTTGAATATATTATTAGGGTCAAATGATTTTTTTATGGTTCTAAAAAGATTATTCATCTTTTTGCCAAACATTACTTCATTGAACTCAGATCTTGCTATGCCATCTCCATGTTCACCAGAATAGGAGCCATTAAATTTTTTAACTAAATTACTAGTTTCATTTGCAATATTTCTCATTTTGGAAACATCTTCTTGAAATTTCATATTAAGAACAGGTCTTACATGAAGGCATCCAACGGATGCATGAGCATACCAAGTTCCTTTGGTGTTATATTTATCAAATATTTTGTTAAGACCGTCAGTATACTCAGCTAAGTCTTTAAGCTCAACAGCACAATCTTCAATAAATGAGACTGGTTTTGCATCTTGCTTCATTGACATCATAATGTTTAAACCAGACTTTCTCATTTCACTTACTTTAGACTGAAGAGAAGTGTCAATTACATCTATAACTCCACCAGGTTTTTTTGTATTTTTCCACGAGTATCCAAGATCATTAATCAATTCGTGAAGCTTTTTTAATCGAACTAGATTTTCTTCCATGTCTTCTTCTGCAAATTCAACTAAAAGTAATGATTTAGGATCTCCTTTAACAACCGCTTCTACAGTTGGCTTAAACATATCAATTTTTCTTGCAAGTTGTATCATAGTGTCATCAACTAGTTCAACTGCCACCGGATCTAGTGGAACAATATGTTGTGCAGCGTCCATAGCTTCATAAAAAGAAGGAAAGTGACACACACCCATAATCTTTTTTGATGGAAGAGGTGACAATTTTAATGTTATTGAAGATGAATAAGCTAGCGTGCCCTCTGACCCTACTAACAAGTGTGATAAATTTATACCATCACCTACCTTACCATTAGGTCTATTTGCCATTGCATCAGGAAGCAGGGCATCAATATTGTATCCACCTACCCTTCGAAGAACCTTTGGAAATTTTGCAAGTATTTCATTTTGGTTATCTTTAGCTAATTTCAAGAGATTTAAAATAATTTTGGTAGCAGCACCATTACTTAAATTGGGATTGTTATTTTCTATTTTCCCAAAATTGTATGTTGAACCGTCAAATAGTATAGCTTCTATTTCTAGGACATTGTCTCGCATCATCCCATATCTAATCGATCTACCACCGCAACTGTTATTTCCAGCCATGCCACCTATAGTGGCTCTGCTCGAAGTTGAAACGTCTACTGGAAACCAAAGTCCAAAAGTTTTTAAAAAACGATTTAACTCATCCAAAACTATCCCAGGTTCAACAATACAAGTCATTTTTTCTTTATCAAAATCAATGATTTTGTTTAAAAATTTGGAATTATCGATAACAATAGCTTTATTAACTGTTTGTCCACATTGTGATGTACCTCCACCTCTGGCTAATAATGGGATATTACTTTCTCTTGCATAGTTAATAGTTTCTATTAAATCTTTTTTTGTTTTTGGGATTAACACACCATAAGGAACCATTTGATAAATTGAAGCATCAGTAGCATATCTTCCTTTGGTAAAGTTGTCGTAATAAACCTCAGCTGAGGTATTATTCTTTAATTTGTATAATAATTGGTCTGTATCGCCATCTGGCATTGAAATAACCTTTAATTTTGATATTAAATTCTGTATGGAAAGTTTTAAATTTAAAGTGTATAGATAAAGTAAAACATTATCTTAATATTTTCAATAAAACTTACTTAGTAAAGAAGGAATTTTTTAATTATGAATAAAAAATATAAGCCAGGAAAACATTTTTTACAATTACCTGGTCCTTCAAATGTCCCAGATAGAATTTTACGAGCTATGGATTACCCAACAATTGATCATCGTGGACCTGATTTTACAAAACTAACTCGAGAATGTCTTGATGGAATGAAATCAATATTTAAAACTACCTCAGATGTAATTATTTTCCCTGCGTCGGGAACTGGTGCATGGGAAGCTGCTTTAGTGAATATTCTTAATGAAGGTGATTTGGTATTAATGGTTGAAACTGGTCATTTTGCATCTTTATGGAATAAAATGGCTCTTAAACTTGGAATTAAAACTGAGTTTTTAGAAACTGACTGGAGAAGAGGTGCTGAACCTGAAAAGTTGTTTGATCGATTAAAAAAAGATACTGAAAAAAAAATAAAAGCTGTTTGTGTTGTACATAACGAAACATCTACTGGTAGTATTTCAAGGATAAGTGAAGTAAGAGAAGCAATTGACTCCTCAAGTCATAACGCATTATTGATGGTAGACACAATATCTGGCTTAGCTTCTCTAGAATATAAACATGACGAATGGGGTGTTGATGTGACGGTGTCAGGATCTCAAAAAGGATTGATGTTACCTCCAGGATTGTCCTTTAATGCAATATCTGAAAAGGCTCTTTTAGCCTCAAGTGAAAATAGTATGAAGAGATCTTATTGGGATTGGAAAGAACAAATTAAATCTAATAAATTAGGATCTTTCCCTTATACACCAGCCACCAATCTTTTATATGGTCTAAAAGAAGCAATAAATATGCTTCACGAAGAAGGGTTGGCAAATGTATTTAAGCGCCATGACAGGCATGCAGAAGCTACAAGAATTGCTGTTCAAGCATGGGGATTAGAAGTTCTTTGTCAGGAAGAAAAAGATTATTCTAGTGTTTTAACGGCTGTTAAATTACCAGAGGGTCACAATGCTGACGGCTTACGAAAAATCATACTCGAACAATTTAATATGTCGCTTGGAAATGGTTTGTCAAAACTAGCTGGAAAAGTATTTAGAATTGGTCATTTAGGTGATTTCAATGATTTAATGCTAATGGGAACATTAAATGGGGTGGAAATGGGACTTTCTTTAGCTGGCGTACCTCATCAAAAAGGAGGTGCTAGCAGAGCATCTGAATATTTAACTAATAATATTGTAAAATGAGTAAAATCAATTTTTTTCATGATTTAATTACTTCTTTATTTGATAAACCAATTAAGAGAAAATCTTTTAATTTTTTTTCAGAAAAGAAACAAGCCTTATCTTCTAAAGACATCATTGAAAATGTTGCTTCTGCAAGAGGTGAAGTTTCAGCTCTTGAATATGCAGAATTATTAATGCAACATTGTGAGCAATTAAACGATAAAGATTTCATAAATTTTTTTAAATTAATTAGGGATAATTTCGATATTTCTACTTCGGAACTCTCTGAAGCTATTGATCAATATAAAATTGGCGGTAATTCAGAAAATTTAATAACTTTAATGAAACTTTCAGAACCTAAAAGGCGTGAAATTTTTAGAAGATGTAATGGAATATCAAAAGGAACTATAAGATTAGTTAATTTAAGAAAAAGATTGCTAGATATTTTAAAAAAGAACCCTGAACTTAACGCAGTTGACTATGATTTAGTCTACTTATTTAAAAACTGGTTTAACAGAGGCTTTCTTATTTTAAGGCCAATAAATTGGGAAACACCTGCACATATACTGGAAAAAATAATAGCTTATGAAGCAGTCCACGAAATAAACTCGTGGGATGAGCTTAGATTACGATTAGCTCCTAAGGACAGAAGATGTTTTGCTTTTTTTCATCCAGCAATGCAAGACGAACCAATTATATTTGTTGAGGTTGCTCTAATGAATAATATTCCATCCAAAATTCAAGATGTTTTAGAAGAAGAAAGACATTTAATTGAGCCACATGAAGCAAACGTTGCAGTTTTTTATTCTATATCAAACTGTCAAAAAGGATTGTCTGGTATATCATTTGGTAACTTTTTAATTAAACAAGTTGCTAATGATCTAAAGTTTGAGTTTAATAATATAAAAAAGTTTGTAACTTTGTCTCCAGTTCCAGGACTAAGAAAATGGATTAAAAATAAAAATCCTAAATTTGAATTAACTTTGGAAAAATTTAAGAAATCTGAACAATTTTTAAAAATCAAACCTTCTTTAATGAGATATGCTGGAGACTATTTTTTAAATTCTGATAGATCTGACGGCATGCCTAATGATCCAGTTGCTAGATTTCATCTAGGTAATGGAGCATCTTTAGAACAAATTAATTACTTAGGTGACGCTTCTTTAAATGGTTTAAAATTATCTGGTGGTTTAATGGTAAATTACCTTTATGATCTGGATAAAGTTGAAGAAAATCATGAAGCATTTATTTCAGAAAATAAAATTAATATTTCTAAAAATGCTAAAAAAGATTTAATACAATATGCTAAAAATGATTAACAAATTTTTTAAAGGAAAAAAATGAATATTTTAAAATTTTTACCAGTCTTATTATCAATTATTCTTTTTTCTGCTAATAGCTTTGCAAAAGAAACTAAATACAGTTGCAAGCCTAAAAGTGCAGCTGCAGTTAGATCAAATGGTATCCAAGTTTTTAAAATTACTGGAAAAGAAAAATCAGTCGAAATTACCATAAAAGATGGACAAGGTACAGATTCAGGATTTTTTATGGTTAATAAATCAAAATATGAAATCTTAGATTTAGGAACTGGAAAAGCTTATGCTTTTGACAAAAACGAACCATGGACTCACATACAAGATATCTTTTTTTTAGATAATAACGTTTTATCATTTATTTTAGCTGCTAACGCATCTATAACTAGATATCTTTGTAATGAAATTAAATAATTATTTTGAGTGTTTTCAAAAAAAAATTTAACACTTGTTAAGTGAAAATATAAATAATAATAGGATTGAAATGTTTACTCGTCCTCGACTTATGAACTTTTGTAAATCTGTTTTTATTAAATTAAAAATGGATGAAGAAAAAGCAATAGATACCTCTGACATTCTAATTGAAGCGGATTTGATGGGGCATTCTACACACGGTGTTAGATTATTACCTTTATATATTAAAGATATTGAATCTGGCAACATGAATGTAGTAGGCGAAGAAAAAATTCTAAAGGATACTGGAACTTGTTTAACAATCGATGGAAAAAGTCTTCCGGGAATATGGTTAACTAAAAGAGCTTTGAGTGAGTCATCTAAACGAGCAAAAAAATATGGAACTTCAACGGTTCTTATAAAAAACAGTCATCACAATGGTGCACTTGCTGCATATTTGTTGCCAATAATTAATCAAAATTTAGTGCCTATAATTAAATGTTCCGTGCCTTCCTCAGCTACTGTTGCTCCATTTGGAGGAACAAAAGCTCTATTAACTCCTGATCCTATGGCTTTAGGTTACCCAACTAACAAAGAACCTGTAATTATTGATATTAGTGCTTCTATAACAACTAATAATATGATCGCAGATAAAATAGCTAAAAATAAATTATTTGATTTTGATTGTTTGCTTACATCAAAAGGAATTCCTACTAATGATCCTAAAGAAGTGATCGAAAAAAATGGTACTGTTATGCCTGTTGGTGGATTAGAATATGGTCATAAAGGCTTTGGACTTGCCTTAGGAATTGAGGCCTTGTCTCAAGGATTATCTGGTTCAGGAAGGAGTAAAAAACCAAAGTCAATGAATCTTTCTATATTTGTTCAAGTAATTGATCCTGAGGCATTTGCTGGTTTGAAAGCTTTTAAAGATGAAATGACTTTTCTTTATGAGGAATGTATAAATAATCCTCCTATAAATGAAAATAACAAAGTAAGGATGCCAGGCCAACACGCCTTATTAAGAAGACAAAATTCTTTAAAGGAGGGTTTTGAATTAAGTAATGAGACTGTGATAGCTTTAAAAAGCATTTCAGAAAAATATGATATAATTCTCTAATTTTTACTTATCTACCGCGCCATTCACTGACTTCTCCAAGTAAATCTAAGAGATTACTCAATTTTTCTTCTCCATAACGTTTTTGTATAGCTTTATAGATTATGTCCATATCAGGAGCGATTTTATTTAAAACTTCTTGTCCAAGTGAAGTTAAAGATAAGTTTATTCGTCTTCCATCTTTATTATCAATAAATCTTGAAATAAATTTCCCAGTTTCAAGTTTTCCAATAATTCTTGATAAACTTGGAGCTAAAATACAAGCATCGAATGCTACTTGACCAGCGTCCGATGTTCCATTTTCACTCAAAACTCTTAAAACTCTCCATTGCTGTTCTGTAAATCCATGCTTAGCTAAGATTGGCCTAAAAGACAACATCATTGCCTCTCTAGCTCTTAACATAGCAATCGGTAAAGATTTACTTGTTTCTGGAAAACTAGCTATGTCGGTATTATTAATTTTAAAATCCCCCAATAAACCATCTAGCAATAATATGTAAATTTAAATTACATATCAACTTATTTGATAGAAATATTTTCATTAATTGATTTTAACTAGAAATATAAATTATTATTTCTTATTTTAATTATCATGAAGTATGGTTTCTTAAAAAAATATTGATTATAAATATAAAAATTAATGGAATTAAATGGATATAATAATGAAAAATACTGCTAAAGAAAAGCTTAAAAAAAACGAATTGTGTCTTGGAGTAGGTTTAAGACAAAGTAGAACGGTAGATATAGGTAAAATAATGGCTACGTGTGATTATGATTGGTTGTTCATAGATATGGAACATAATAGTATGGACATAGACATTGCTTCACAGATTTCAGTTGCTGCTCAAGATGCTGGCATAACACCTATTGTTAGAGTGCCAGATTTTGCACATCACCATGCAACAAGAGTACTTGACTGTGGAGCTATGGGTATAGTTTTTCCTCATGTTGATAATGCTGAAATAGCTGAAAAATTAGTTTCTTTTTGTCTTTTCCCCCCTAAAGGTCACCGTTCTATGACGGGATTATTACCACAATTAGATTTCAAGCAATATCCAATTTCAGAAGTTGCGAAAATCATTAACGATAATATGTTAGTCGTAATAATGTTAGAAAGCCCTGAAGCTATTAAAAATGTCGAAACTATAGCTGCAGTCCCTGGTGTGGATGTCATATTAATAGGAACTAATGACTTATGTATGGAAATGGGTATTCCTGGAGATTACTCTAATCCAAAGATAAAGGAGGCATATAAAAAAGTTATTAATGCATGCAAAAAATATGGTAAGACCCCAGGTATGGGTGGTGTTTATAACGAAGAACTTATGTCGGAATATATTAGTATCGGAATGAAATTTATATTGTCAGGATCTGATCTTTCTTTTATGATGAATACAGCGTTGCAAAGATCAAAAAAATTAAGATCTTTTCAAAAATAAACAATTTATATATTTTTTGGAGAGTTGAAAATGAGTGAAGTTCCTCTTTTTTCGTTGTTTAAAGTTAAATCCAAAAGCTTTAGAAATCGCATAGTTTTGTCTCCTATGTGCCAATATAAAGCAAAAGACGGCGTCATTAGTGATTGGCATCTTCAACATTACTCAAGGTTTGCTTTTTCAGGACTAGGTGCTGCATTCATTGAAGCTACTGGAATATCTCCAGAAGGAAGAATTGGACATGGGTGTACAGGTATTTGGAGTGACAGTCATGTTGAGGGATTGTCTAAAATTGCAAAAATATTTAGTGAATACAATTGTCTTAGTGGTATCCAATTAGCTCATGCTGGAAGAAAAGCTAGCTATTTAAGACCCTGGGATGGTGCTTCTCCCATTACCGAAAATGATAAATTAGAGCCAGCTTGGCAAACTATTGGTCCGAGCGCGATTCCCATTAATAATAGTTCACCTGTCCCAAAAGAAATGACTATTGAGGATATAAACAAAGTAAGAGGTGATTTCAAAAAAGCCGCTCAAAGAGCTGATAAAGCAGGTTTTGATATTATTGAAATCCACGGCGCTCATGGCTATTTATTGCATTCCTTTTTCTCACCACTTTCAAATCAAAGACATGATGAATATGGAGGTAGTTTTGAAAATAGAATTAGACTTGCTTTGGAAATAATTACTGACATAAAATCTGTTTGGCCAGAAAATAAACCATTATTTTATAGGTTGTCTTCTATTGATGCCCCAGGTCAAGGTGCTAGCTTAGAAGATAACGTTCTGTTGGCAAAATCTCTTAAAAGTGTTGGAGTTGATGTTATAGATTGTTCATCAGGTGGTATTACCGGATCCCCAGTTCTTACCAAATCTAAGATTATTCCTGGTTTTCAAGTTCCTTATTCTGAAAAAATTAAAAAGGATGCACAGATTAATTCGATGGCTGTAGGGGCTATAATAAACGCAGATCAAGCTAATGAAATTATTTCGAATAAAAGAGCCGATTTAGTAGCTATGGGAAGAGAGTTACTTGCTGATACACAGTGGGTTTACAAAGCTGCTACATACTTTAACCTAGAAAATGCGAAGGATTATCTTCCAGATAGTTATTCTTTTTATTTATCTAGAAGAGATGAATACTTAGATAGAGCTGCAAAACCTGCTTAACTGAGCGTTATTTAAAATCGAATTTATAAAAATCAACAGGTTTTAAAAGTTTATTTTCCTGGGCTTCTAAAGCCCCAAGTTTAGCACTTTCTTCTGTATAACTAACCCATGCAGGATCTGCCCACATTGCCGCTCTTTTATTTTCTCTGTCTCCTGCATTTTCATATACCCAGATATGAGTGTACTGGTTTGGGTTACCAGTCTCAGTAGTAGCAAACAGCAATGGTTGGCCTAAATGTTTCGACTGTGTAGGTTTACCTTTTTCGCTGTACAGTTTTAGATGGGCATTAATAGTTCCAGGCCTACATGTATATGTTCTAACGTCTAAAAGCATAAAAAATCCTTCAAAATTCATTAAATTTGTTAAAATATTAACTTTTTTGTATAAGATTGTAAAAGGTTATTAAATTGTTAAATTATTGGTAAATCATGGAGATTTCAGGAGAAAAAATTAACACTGTCGAAAGACTTGTTATAGATGCATCAAGGGTAAGTAGATATCTAGGTTATCCAAGGAAAGTTCCAATATGGAAAATAATTTTTAATCTTCCAAAAACTTGTTATATATTTCGCGAAAATAATAACTCAGATATAGCAATTGATATTGAAAACATGATAGGCTCTGCAATTGTACCAGCATTGTCAGAAAAAGAAGCTTTAAATCGTTTAAAAACTCTAATCCCTTCAATAATCGTCAAAGATAATATAGTTAGGTTATGAAAAGAATCTATGTTGATGCAGATGCTTGTCCAGTTAAAGATGAAATAATTAAAGTTGGAATTCGGCATAACATTTCTGTCTTAATGGTTTGTAATGGCGGTATTAGGCCGTTTAAAAATAAATTGGTGAAATTAATTATTGTTTCAGAAGGAGCTGATGAAGCAGATAAATGGATACATAGCAATGTTAAGGTTGACGATATTGTTATTACTTCAGACATTCCATTAGCAGCTAGATGCATAGATAAAGGTGCATTTGTTTTAAAAAATGATGGGTTGGTTTTAACAAATACTAATATAGGAAACATTTTAGCCACTAGAGACTTAATGTCTGATCTAAGGTCGTTTGATCCATTTTTAAAAGGTAAAAACAAAGTTTTCACAAAGGCAGATAAAGGTAAGTTTTTAAATGCTTTGGATAATTTAATTACTAGAAAATAGGAACTATTAATTTTCTAAAGATTTTTTTATTTGCTAAATTATAAAATTTAGAATATAGCATTGTAACTATCTTAGCCTAGGAAGGCAGTCAGTAAATCTGACTAATACGATCGACTTACTTGCTCATTTCATGTTCAATCTAGTCTAGCGTGTTTTGATTGAACAACAAAGCTTAAAATTTAAGCGAATAACAAGGAGTTAAGTATGCCTAACGGTACAGTAAAATGGTTTAATCCAAATAAAGGTTTTGGCTTTATAGAGCCAGAAGGTGGATCCCAAGACGTTTTTGTTCATATTTCTGCTGTTGAAGCAGCTGGTATGAACACTTTAAATGATGGAGCTAAAATTAGCTTTGAATTAGAAACTGGAAAGAACGGTAAAGTGGCTGCAGTTAACCTTCAGTCTATGTGAACCATTTAAAACCTTTTAATTAAAAGGGCCTTTGGCCCTTTTTTTTATTTTGAAGATAAATTAATTTAAGTTACTTTGTTTACTTATAAATGGTCTAAAACGAGTGAGTAAAATGAAAACTTTAAAATTAACACAATCAACTATGAGAAAAAGAATTTCTAGATTTTTAGACTTAGAGCCGTTACCTATTCAGATTGATGAAACTATTCCTCAAGCTGGTAAAGACATTGTTTATGCAAGAAAACTACTTTCAGTAATCGGTTTAGATCCGTCAGAAGGTAAAACACCTATTAATTCAGGTGCGCCCATTATTGGAGCTGGAGGAATAACTATTACTTTAGCTAAATGTCCTGTTGGTCAAGGCCCGGGTCTTCATAATCATCTTGCAA
>QBYJ01000006.1 GCA_003282885.1 SAR116 cluster bacterium AG-325-F22 | reverse complement strand
CCATTCCATTCATTACAAAAATCAAAATCACTTTTAGACAACATTGGTTTTAATGTTGAAACACTCTCAAGACCTAAACTTGGCCATGGAATAGATCCTGAAGGTATAAGCAGGGGAATGGAGATATTAAAACAAATAAATTAATTAAAATCCTAATTTTTTTATTTAATAAATTTTTAATATTGATAGTCTAATATTATTCAAATAATTTAATTAGAGTTCGATGACTACCTATTCCTTTTCACCTACATTAGTTCTCAACGCCGATTACCAACCGTTGAGTTATTTCCCATTATCTCTTTGGTCATGGCAAGATACAATAAAAGCCGTATTTCTTGACAGAGTAAATATTGTCTCTGAATATGACGAAGTTGTTAGGTCCCCTGGATTTTCAATGAAAGTACCCAGTGTAATTTCTTTGAAAGAATATGTTAAAAATAAGAAATCTCCTGTTTTTACAAGATTTAATGTTTTCTTAAGAGATAGATTTTCCTGTCAATATTGTGGAGCAGTTAAACAATCACACGATTTAACTTTTGATCATGTAATACCAAGGTCTCTAGGTGGAAGAACTAATTGGAATAATGTTGTAGCTGCTTGTCGCCCCTGTAATTTTAAAAAAGGTAGCAAGCGATCCAAGGAAATTAACATGTTTCCTATTATTAAGCCAGAAGCTCCATCAACAAATTTACTAAAAAAGAATGGTAGGTATTTCCCACCAAACTATTTACACGAATCTTGGCGTGATTTTTTATATTGGGATACGGAATTGGAAAGTCATAATTGAATAAATTATAATCTTTAAATTTTCTCTGAAATTTTTATAGCAGTTCTACAACCTAACTGAACTATAGTTTTCATTACATCAAATCCTGGTGCATTTTCACCATCATATTCAACTCCAGTTTCAAGGTGGTCAAGTTCATCATCTCTAAATTTCATTAATGTTGATTTAAGTTTTTTATGTTTGTCGTCTAAACTTTCTGCCTGCTTTGCATAATGTTCTCCAATGACTTCTTCAACGGCTATTGTGCAAGCCATAGCTGCTTTTTCTCCCATTATGGCACTCGCAACACCAAGCCCATAACCCATGACATTCCAAAGAGGAAGAAGAGCAGTCGGTCTGGTATCATTTTCCACAAGAAGATCATTAAATGTGTCTAGGTGTTCTTGTTCTTGATCCTTCATATGTTGAATAGTGGGGCCAACAGGGGTATTTTTTAAAATAGCCAACTGTCCGTCGTATATTTTAGCTGCCGCCGTCTCTCCAGCATGATCAACTCTCAAAATAGAATCAATCTGATGTTTACTAATAATTTTTTTCATACTTTTATAAACCTTTTATTCGTTAAAAAAACACTTACTATCATAAACATAATAAATGACATTAGTGTATTCCAACCAGCTAATGACAACCCAAATATACTGAACATTACTTCATCACATTTAAGAGGAGATTTATTTAGTAAATATTTAAGTGTATCTTTTGAAAAATCAATACCAGAAGAACATTCATCTGGTCCAGTCCAGAAATTCATCTCGATACCAAAATGATATAATCCGGCAATTGAACTTGCAATCCAAGTTAGAGATAGACCTATTAAAACTAATTCATCTGCTATAAAATTTTTTTCTAAAGTTAAAATTGCAATTAAACTGTAAGAAATGATTAGAGCGTGAAACCACCTTTGAGTGATGCATAAGTTGCATGGAAATGCGTTATGAAAATATTCTAAATAAAAAGCGGATAAAAGCATTAAAGAGGATATTAAAAAAGATATTTTAAAAATATTGTTCATTAACATTTACATAATATAAATCGTAAAAATTATAATTGCCAATCCTAAAATGCTAGAAGAAATCAGAAGGTTTTTTTGCAGAAATAATAGTGCTGGTTTACCAAAAAATTTAACCAAATAAGCAACTATGAAAAAACGAGTGCCTCTTCCTAAAATGGACATTAAAATAAATGCAAATATGTTTACTTCTGCTATTCCACTTGTAATGGTTATAATTTTATACGGAAGGGGTGTAAAAGCTCCCAAGAAAATAATCAGCATACCGTTGTCTTTGTAAGCAATCTTGACGGTATTAAACTTCTCTTCAGTAAACCAAGGAAAATATAGAAATAAATTCTCAATAGACGGCCCAATTAAATAACCCAATAACCATCCAATCACACCACCAACCACAGATCCAATAGTACAAACAATTGCAAATCTAAAAGCTTTTCTAGGAGCAGCTAAAGTCAATCCCGCCAAAAATGGATCAACTGGGAGAGGGAAAATGATTGATTCAATTATTGAAATAAAGCCTAAAATTTTGTCAGCCAACGGCTTAACAGCATTCGTTTTAGCTTTTTCAATTGAGTTATTTATTATATTTTTATAGTTGTTAAAAATCATAGTTAATTCATCTGATTTATATCTTTTAATTTTCTAACATTGATATATATAATATTTATTTTAGTATACTTTTAATTAAAAATATTGGGGATATGGTGAAATAGGTAAACACGCTGGTCTCAAAAACCAGTGCCGCAAGGCTTCCCGGTTCGATTCCGGGTATCCCTACCAAACCTTACAGATAAAGGTAGGTTATGATTTTGATAGGTTTCTTCTACAAATAGACTCTTTTAAAATTATTGCTTTTTGGCAATAGTATTTGAAAAGTGTACGAATGAGGTACGTTTTTTATAACTTGCAAAATACTTGAAAGATAAAATGTTTAATAAATTTGTGGCAATATTTGAATTGTAAACTCCAAATTCACCTTACAAAGTTAAAATAATTGTGAAAATTTAAAAATTGTTTATGTAGGGAGGTAAAAAACTTAATCATCTTGCTAGCTTTTGCAATAAATTTTAATGCTATTTTAATATATATTTTGTATTTGATACATAAATTATTTACATTTTAAATAAACAAATTTCCCGAAATACTTGTCCTAATTACTTTTGACTTAAATGGTGCAACGTAATGCCTCAATTTAGCAGGGAATATAAACATATTTCCTTTTTGAGGTACAAAACTAAAATTTGATCTGTAAGCATCACATACCTCTCCATACAAAAACTCAATGCAACCTGGCCCAGTACCTACACCTTTGAAAGAATTATTTTCTTCAATGATTTCATTTGGAACTTCAGTATAAATTACAAACGAAATATCACCCTTATGATGATGAGGCGGGTTATATTCACCATCCTTCATAAAATTAATCCATAGCTTTTGTATTTCAAGTGACTTTGGTATTTTATTTATAGAATAACGTTTATGTAAAGTATCGATATAAGATAAAAAAATATCTTGAGTTTTGTTTAAAAACCACTTTGTATCCTTTTCTGAAAATAATTTTTCATCCTGAATATGACCAGCTAAATTTTCTTTAAAATCGATATTTGATTTTTTACCTTTATATGTTAAATCATCAACAAATTGTTCTTCTAATTTGTAATGGCAAATTATCGGCCCAAATTGAAAAAAATCTAACTTTAAAGATGAATTTTGAATGTGATTCATATCAACCCCTTTTAATTAGCATTATACGTTCAAGTTTTATGCCAGGGCAGCATAAGGACATCATTATTATAGTATCTAACAGCAAACTTTGTATCTATATATATATATGACAAGAGTTAATATTTTAGATTATTGTTTCCTTTTTATAAATAATTTTTTCTTTTTCTATTTTAATCTGATTAGCTTGATAATATTTACAATATATATATCGAGGGGATGGATTATTATATGTAATACTTCAAATTTCTTAAATATGTAAAATATACATAAGTGTTATCAAGTAACTCAAAAAACAGTGCCGCAAGGCTTACCAGTTCGTTACGAGTATCCTTACTAAAATTAAATTAAATTATAATTAATTAATATGTGAAATTATTTATCTTTAATTTTTTAAGAATTTATAATATATATGTACCTTAGAATCATTTTAATTTAGAATTATTGGGAGGATCTATATGATACCTAGTGCATTCACTTTTTATAAACCAGAAAATATAGAAAAAGCTGTATCTCTTATGGTAGACTTTGGCGATGAGGCAAGAGTGATTGCTGGAGGTCATAGTTTGATACCAGTAATGAAACAAAGACTTACGGATATTAAACATTTAATAGATTTGTCTGGGATTAATGAAATTAAAGGTATTGAAATTACAGACAACCGAATATCAATTGGTGCAATGACTACTCAAGTTGAATTGATAAATAATGAAGAATTATTTAAAAAAGCTCCTATCATAAGAGAAGCTTCATTGCAAATTGCTGACCCCCAAGTCAGGAACCTTGGTACAATCGGGGGAAATGTGGCTAATGGTGATCCAGCGAATGATATGCCTGGCTTAATGCAACTACTTGACGCTACTTATAAATTAAGTGGTTCTAAGGGTGTTCGCGATGTTAAAGCAAGAGAGTTTTATGAAGGAGCTTATTTTACTGTTAGGGAAGATGATGAAATTCTTATTTCAATTTCCTTTGAAGCTCCATCAGGTGGTTATGCCTATGAAAAACAAAAAAGAAAAATTGGTGATTACGCGACTGCAGCAGCTGGTGTAATATTAAAAGTCGAAAATAATATGTGTTCAAGTGCCTCTATAGCATTAACTAACTTATCAGACACTCCAGTATATTGTAATAAAGCCGTAGATATAATCCTTGGAAAGGAAATTGATAATAACATATTAACTCAAGTCACAGAAGCTTGTGTAGAACAAAGTGATCCTGTAGCTGATCAAAGAGGACCAGTTGAATTCAAGAAATACGTCGCTGGTATTGTAATTAAAAAGGCTCTTACAAGAGCTATTGAACGAACCTAAATTAAGGGGAAAGATATGGAAAAAATTAATGTCATTATGACTGTTAATGGTAAAGAAGAGACATTGTCAGTTGAGCCGAGAACACTTTTAGTTCACGCTCTTAGAGAGCACTTAGATTATACTGGTGCACATATAGGATGTTCTTCGTCTCATTGTGGTGCTTGCACTATAGATATGAATGGAAAATCAGTAAAGTCTTGTACAGTATTTGCCCCTCAAGCAGAAGGATCTGAAATTTTGACAGTTGAAGGTATAGGTTCTCCCGACAAACTTCATGCTATACAAGAAATGTTTAAAGAGCATCATGGTTTACAATGTGGATATTGCACACCTGGAATGATTATGAGGTCATATAGGTTTTTACAAGAGAACCCTAATCCTACAGAAGAAGAGGTTAGATTTGGTATTTCAGGAAACTTATGCCGATGTACTGGATACCAAAATATTGTTAAATCAATAATGGCAGCCGCAGATAAAATAAGAGATGAAGCTAACGTTGAGAAAAAGGAAATAGCATAATGGATGACGTAAAAACCCCATCACGAGAAGAAAGAAAAAGTGCATTAAGCGGTCTTGGTACTTCTAGAAAAAGAGTTGAAGATGCTAGATTTACGCAAGGTAAAGGTAATTATGTAGATGATATAAAGCTAAAAGGAATGCTTTTTGGTGACTTTGTAAGATCACCAGTTGCACATGCACGATTAAAGAATATAGATACAAGCGCTGCTTTAGCCTTACCTGGTGTTCATGCAGTACTTACTGCAGCTGATTTAGAACCATTAGGTCTACATTGGATGCCAACTCTTGCAGGTGACAAACAAATGGTTCTTGCAGATGGTAAAGTTCTATTTCAAGGACAAGAAGTTGCGTTTGTTGTTGGAGACGACAGATATGCAGTAGCTGATGGTGTTTCCTTGGTCGAAGTTGAATATGAGGAGTTACCAGTAGTAACAGATCCTTTTAAAGCTGAATTAAAAGATGCACCTATCTTAAGAGAAGACATTGCAGATCAGAAAGAAGGTGCCCATGGAGCCAGAAGACACCCAAATCACATTTTTACATGGGAAGCAGGTGAAAAGGAACAAACTAATAAAGTATTAGAAGAAGCTGAAGTTGTTGCTGATGAGATGGTTTATTATCATAGAACACATCCATGTCCTCTTGAGACTTGCGGTTGTGTTGCTTCTATGGATAAAGTTAATGGTAAACTTACAGTTTGGGGTACTTTTCAAGCCCCACATGCTGTAAGAACAGTAGCGTCATTAATTTCAAGTATTCCAGAGCATAACATTAGAATTATTTCTCCAGATATTGGTGGAGGATTTGGAAATAAAGTAGGTGTTTATCCAGGTTATGTTTGTTCGATTGTTGCGTCAATTGTAACTGGTGTTCCAATCAAATGGGTTGAAGACAGAATGGATAACTTAATGGCCACTGCTTTTGCAAGAGATTATTGGATGCATGGTAAGATATCAGCAACAAAAGAAGGAAAAATTACTGGGTTATGGTGTCATACTACAGCTGATCACGGAGCATTTGATGCATGCGCTGATCCCACAAAGTTTCCAGCTGGATTTATGAATATTTGTACTGGTTCATATGATATTCCAGTTGCTTATTTAGCTGTTGACGGTGTTTATACAAACAAGGCACCTGGTGGCGTAGCATACAGGTGCTCTTTTAGAGTAACTGAAGCTTCTTATTTTATAGAAAGAATGATTGAGGTGCTTGCACAGAAACTTGGAATGGATTCTGCTGAACTACGCTCTAAGAATTTTATAAAAAAAGAGCAATTCCCTTACACATCAGCTCTTGGTTGGGAATATGATTCAGGCGATTATCATCAAGCTTGGGAAAAAGCTATGAAATCTGTAAACTATAAACAATTAAGAGAAGATCAAGCAAAACAATTACAATCATTTAAAGATGGTAAATCAAGAAAGTTGATGGGTATTGGTCTTAGTCACTTCACTGAGATAGTAGGTGCTGGTCCAGTTAAAAATTGTGATATCCTTGGTTTAGGAATGTTTGATGCTTGTGAAATAAGAATTCATCCAACTGGCTCAGCTATAGCAAGATTAGGAACTATATCACAAGGTCAAGGTCATGCCACCACATTTGCTCAAATATTAGCATCTGAAATTGGTATCCCAGCTTCAGACATTACATTAGAAGAAGGTGATACGGATACCGCTCCTTATGGACTAGGAACTTATGGTTCTCGTTCCACACCAGTTGCTGGAGCGGCAACTGCCATGGCTGGTAGAAAAATAAGAGCAAAGGCACAAATGATTGCAGCTTATTTGCTAGAAGTTCACGACGATGATTTAGAATGGGATGTAGATAGATTTTCAGTCAAAGGTGCACCTGAAAAATTCAAAACTATGAAAGAGATTGCATTCGCTTCTTATAATCAGGCCATACCTGGTGTAGAACCCGGTTTGGAAGCCGTTAGTTATTATGATCCACCGAATATGACTTATCCAAACGGAGCCTACGTAGTAGTCATGGAAATTGACGTAGACACCGGGGTTAGTGACATTAAACAGGTTTACGCTCTTGACGATTGTGGTACTCGAATAAACCCAATGATTATCGAAGGTCAGGTTCACGGTGGATTAACAGAAGCTCTAGCTATATCTATGGGACAGGAAATTGCTTATGATGAGCAAGGTAATGTCATGACAGGTACTTTGATGGACTTTTTTATCCCAACTGCTTGGGAAACACCAAATTACGAGACTGATTATACAGAAACACCAAGTCCGCATCATCCTATAGGTGCAAAAGGTGTAGGTGAAAGTCCTAATGTAGGTGGAGTGTCTGCTTTTTCAAATGCAGTACATGACGCTTTTAAACCATTTGGATTAACACAGGCACATATGCCTCATGATCATTGGAGAGTTTGGAAGATTGCTAAAGATCTTGGACTTCATAGTTAGTCTAGCTGATAAACAAAAATGCAATGGCAAAATATTAAGAAGTATCTATATGATTTAGATTATATAGCATCAGATGAATTAGCTATGAGTATTCACATAGCTTCAAGTCTTGGTAGGCCTCTTCTATTGGAAGGTGAGGCAGGTATTGGAAAAACTGCCCTCGCCATTGCTTTATCTAAATTTCATGAAACTAGTCTTATAAGATTACAATGTTATGAAGGTCTTGATTCTACCTCAACAATTTATGAATGGAACTATCAAAAACAATTACTTGCAATTCGTTCTAACGAAACCAAAAGTAACAATGAAATAGATATTGATAAACACATATTTTCTAGAGATTTTCTCTTGGAAAGACCTTTATTAAAGGCAATAACTCAAAAAAAATCACCTGTTCTTCTCATTGACGAAATCGACAGAGCTGACGAAGAGTTTGAAGCGTATCTTTTAGAAATTTTGTCGGAGTTTCAGGTGTCTATTCCTGAATTTGGTACAATAAAAGCTGTTTCAAAGCCAATTGTAATTATAACGTCTAACAGTACTAGAGATTTGTCTGATGCGTTAAGAAGAAGGTGCATTTATAATTATGTATACTACCCAAAAAAAGAACTTGAACTTCAAATATTACAAAAAAAAATGCCTAATATTGAATTAGAATTATCAAGACAAATAGTTAGCTTTGTTCAAAATTTAAGAATGGAAGATTTAGAAAAAAAACCTGGTATAGCAGAAACTTTAGACTGGGCTGCCGCTATATCAGGATTGGGATTAAAGGATTTATCTGAAAATCATGAAATCTTACATTCAACTTTGGTCTGTTTGTTAAAAACAGAAGCTGATAAGGCAATTATTTCTTTAGAAACAAGTCAGAAATTAGCTAAAGTATAATATGCTTAAACCTACAAAATTTCTTTTAAGGTCGTCTAAAACTTCTAGGTTGTTAGACTTTAGTCATCACATGTTTGCTAACGGTTTTAATACTTCCTTTGATCACGTAACTCAGTCTCTTAATGGTTTGCAAAATATTGATTTGTCTAAAATACAAGAATGGAAAAATGCTCTTAAATCAATTTATTGTTACAACTTTGATACATATGAAAAATTTGATGAATTATTCGATTCCTTCTGGACAAATGAAGGAAGAAAAAAAACAAATATCCAAAGACAAAATAATAATAAAAATAACGATACAATTAATACTCGAAGTATTTTTGCCCCTCCGGAGCAAGGTACACTTGACAATGAATCAACAAATAAATCTATGACTAATAACGAAAACGAAATGGAAGCCTCTAGCAATGCAGTGTCTAAAATAACTGCCAGTTTCATAGAAAACAAAAAGAAAACAGATTTAAAAGAACTAATTGATTCTGATTTACAAAAAAGAATACATTCAGCTGTTTTGAAAATAGCTAAGTCAATTAAACATAAAAGATCAAGACGATTAATAGCAGATAGAAAAGGTGTTAAATTAGACTTAAGGAAAATTGTTAGTAAATCATTAGCCTATGAAGGTTATCCTATTAAACTGTATAAAAAAAGTAAGCCTAAAAAGCCGATGAGAATAGTAAGCATATTAGATATATCGGGATCTATGAAGGTATATAGTCAGATTTTTTTAACTTTTGTTAAAGGTTTGGTAGGTGTTGATCAATCTGCAGATGTATATTTGTTTCACACTAGATTGATGAGAGTTACAGAATACCTTAAAGACAATGACACTTTAAATGCGGTTAATAGGATTTCTTTACTTACAGAGGGATTTTCGGGTGGTACTAAAATTGGAAAGTCATTAAAAGAATTTAATAATGTTTATTCAAAAAACCAAGTTAATGGTAGAACAGTTGTTATTATTATTTCTGATGGTTACGATACAGGAAGCCCAAAAATTGTTTCGCAAGAACTTGAAAAATTAAAAAAGAGAAATTGTAAAATAATCTGGCTAAATCCTCTTCTTGGATGGGAGAATTATGAACCAGTTGCTGCTAGCATGAAAGAAGCATCTTCGTATTTAGATTTATTTGCGCCTTGTAGTACTATAGAAGATTTAGAAAATTTAGAAAAAGAATTATGTATAATATGACAAATAATGATGAAAAAATAAATTTTGAAAATGTTTTGAAAACTCTTGAAAATAAGGGATCTTCTTTTGTAATTGCTACTGTCATTAGAACTATGTCGTCAACTGCTGCAAAACCTGGCATGAAAGCGATAATATCAAACAAAGGTGAAATATTATCAGGTTGGCTTGGAGGTGGATGTGTAACGAACGCTGTACGTAACACAGCTTTAGAAACATTAAATTTAAAAAAACCCAAATTAGTTGTGTTAAGTCCAGACGATATTAAAGAAGATTTGGACGAATTAAAAAGCGATCAAACTTTTCATAAAAAAAATTATTGTCCTAGTGAAGGTTCAATGGATATTTTTATTGAGCCTTTTTATCCTAAATCAGAATTAATAATTTATGGTAATACACCAATTGCAAATGAATTAGTCAAATTTGGTGAGAAATATAGCTTTAATGTAGTTCATGTTAGAAACTCTCAAGACGATAATAATAATTTAAATGAATTTTCGGAGAAATATATTGTTATAGCTACTCAGGGTAACTCAGACCTAATAGCAATAACAGAATCGCTTAAAATAAAAGCAACTTATATCGGCCTTGTTGCAAGCCAAAAAAAATATCAAGCTTTAAAAAAGAAAATAATAGATGACGGTGTGTCGCAAGAAAAATTAAAAAATATAATTTGTCCTGCAGGAATTTTTATAAATGCAATTATGCCCGAGGAAGTAGCCTTATCAATTTTTGCAGAAATAATTGAGCTAAAAAGATCTGGTAAAATTGGAAGTAAAAAATTTTAAATAGTAAATTTAAGTAAATCGGAGAAAATCATGGAACTTAACGATGAAATTACAATACCAGCAAAATTGGAATTAGTTTATAAGTCATTAAACGATCTTGAGGTATTAAAATCATGTATCCCTGGTTGTGAAGAACTTATTGAAGAAGATGATGGCAAATTATCTGCAAAGGTTGTTTTGAAAATTGGTCCTATAAAAGCTAAGTTTAAGGGAAAAGTTACTTTAGATTTATCCAATGGTCCTACAAAATATTCACTTACTGGAGAAGGAGATGGTGGTGTTGCTGGATTTGCTAAAGGTGGAGCTGATGTTGAGTTGATCAAAGATGGTGAACAAACTATATTAAAGTATGTTGCTAAGAGCGAAGTCAAAGGAAAAATTGCTCAACTTGGGAGCCGTTTAATTTTAAGTACAGCTAAAAAATTATCTAAAACTTTTTTCGAAAATTTTAAAGTTTATATGGAAGGCGACAAAAAAGAGGTTCTTTCTTAATTAATTTTCTTTTTTTTAATTAAAATTTTAGAGGATAATTAGATTATATACTTCTAAATTATACTAGTATATCTATCAATGGGTTAGGTATTATGATCAGGGTGACATAGCGAAATATAATAAAAACTTAAAGCAAAGTTTCAGAGATTTTCAATGCAAATTAACAATTCTAATTTGGAAAAAGAGTTACCCTTAACATCTAACAATTTAATTAAAATATTAGATGATTGGAAAATTATTTATAAAAGCTATTCTCATGAACCAGTTATGACTGTTAAAGAAGCTAAATTCGTTCAAGAAGAAATTTTTGGTTTAGACAATAGTAATGGGCATATTAAAAACCTTTATTTAAGAGATAAAAGAAAAAACAATATATTATTAGTTGCTCATCAAGATGCCTTAATAGATTTAAAACTATTAGCAAAAATTATAAAAATGGAGCGTTTAAGTTTTGGTTCCACTGATAGATTATTTGAACACTTGGGAGTTTTACCAGGAGCTGTGTCTCCATTTGCAATGATAAACGGTGCAAAAACAGGTGTATATTTATTTTTAGACAATAATTTGAAGTCATTTAGTAAAATTTACGCACATCCATTAGAAAACGACAAAACTTTAGAACTATCAATTAAACAGTTAGAAAAATTTTTTGAAAAAATATCAATAATTCCGAATTGGATTGACCTTGACTATATTGATAATTGAAAAACTTATTATCAATAATTATTGACATATCCTTTTTCATAAAACAAATTCTTTAAATGAAATCTATACATCTTTCAAAAAAATATATTTATACTCCTATTATTGTTTTCTTTATCTTTATAACATCAATATTTCAATCAGTTGACGCTAAAGACACTTCTTTAATGATAATGATAACAGACAAAAATTGCTTATATTGCATTGTGTGGGAAAAACAGATTGGTAAAATATATCCAAAGACTGAAATAGCAAAAAAATTTCCATTACATAGAATAGAAGTTAAAAATTTTGTTAATTATACTAAATATGATTTAAAAAAAACAAATATAACCCCAACATTTATTTTTATAAAAAATGATAATGAAGCAGGTCGTATTGAGGGATACACAAATCCAGAAATGTTTTGGTGGCAAGTTGACGAAATTATTGATAACTAATACAATCAATAAAAATAAATTAATATATCAATAGATTAAATGTTAATTGGAGATATTAATGAAGCAAATTAAGATGAAAATAATATCTAGAAGAAATGTTCTGCATCTATTGGGTGGAGCTACCGGCTCAGTATTATTTTCAAAATATGCACTTTCTAAACCTAACTTAGCTCTAAATAAAATTAAAGAAATAAGTAAAAATGCTAAAGTTGATGAAGTTGATCTTTTCCTTGATGTTCCAGAAATTGCAGAGAATGGAAATCAGGTCAAAGTAAGTTTTGATATTGAAAGTCCAATGACAGAAGAAGATTTTGTTAAAACTGTTTATATCTTAGCTGACGGAAATCCCGCACCAAATGTAGCTAAATTTTCTTTTACAACAGATATGGGAGCGTGCTCCGCTACAACAAGAATGAGATTATCTAAAACTCAAAATATTTACTTATTAGCAGAATATAATAACGGTAATTTTGCTATGACAAAATCAAAAGTAAAAGTTACTATTGGTGGTTGTGGTGGTTAAGAAGGGAGGCTTGTGATGTCAAAAATAAAACCAAGAGGAAAAGTTCCTAAAACAGCTTCAGTTGATGAAATAATTGAAATAAAAACACTTATTAGGCACCCAATGCATAGTGGTCGAATGAAGGACAAAGATGGAAAAAAAATTCCAAAAAGAATTATTAATAAATTTTTAGTAAAATTTAATGGAAAGCAAGTTTTTGGTATGGATTTAGAGCCATCAATTTCTACTAATCCTTACATAGCATTTCCGTTTAAAGCAAAAAAAACTGGAACATTTGATTTTGAATGGACAGATGATAATGGAGATAAATATAATATGTCCAGAAAAATGACTGTATCTTAACTTTTAGGTATTACTTTGAAGAAAAATAAAAAAAATCAAAGTTTAAAACTTAATAGAAGAGAGCTCTTAGTTGGCTCAGCCTCTTTAGGAGCTATGGCGGCTGCATCCAATTCAGTTTTTGCTAAAGAAGTTTCTTCAAAGAACTTACCACCTAATGTACCTGAGTGGACTGGTGAGCTTGGAGACGGTGTAGATGTTAATCCATATGGAATGCCATCACAGTTTGAAGAAAATGTTATCCGTAGAAATGTAGAATGGTTAACTGCAAGTAGTCAGTCTTCAGTAAATTTTACTCCTATTCAAGATTTAGAGGGTATAGTTACTCCTAATGGGTTGTGTTTTGAAAGGCATCATGGAGGCGTTTCAATAATAAATCCTAAAGATTATCGTCTCATGATTAATGGTTTAGTTGATAGAGAAATGATTTTCACTTTGGATGACCTAAAAAGATTTCCACAAACAAATAAATTTTACTTTTTAGAGTGTGCCGCTAATGGTGGAATGGAATGGAAAGGCTCTCAGTTAAATGGATGTCAATATACTTTTGGCATGGTTCACAATGTCCAATACACTGGGGTTAAATTATCAGATTTAATTCAAGAGACTGGTTTAAAGCCAAAAGCAAAGTGGGTTTTAGCTGAAGGGAGTGATTCTTCTGGAATGACTAGGTCTATACCAATTGAAAAATTACTTGATGACTGCATGATAGCTTGGGCTATGAATGGAGAAGCTTTGAGATCAGAACAAGGCTATCCAGCCAGGCTTGTAGTACCAGGCTGGGAAGGTAATATGTGGGTGAAGTGGTTAAGAAGACTTGAATTCGGAGATATGCCTTATATGACACGTGAAGAAACTTCAAAATACACTGACTTGCTACCTGAAGGAAATGCACGAATGTTTACTTGGGTCATGGATGCTAAATCTGTAGTTACTTCTCCTAGTCCTGAAAAACCAATTTTGAATAAGGGTGTGCATCAACTAAGAGGCCTTGCTTGGTCAGGTAGAGGTAAAATTTCACGAGTTGATGTTTCTTTGGATGGTGGAAAAAATTGGAAAACTGCAAAACTACATGACCCAGTATTGAGCAAAAGTGTAGCTCGTTTTACCTTTCCTTTCGAATGGAACGGAGAAGAGCTACTTATACAATCTAGAGCTATTGATGAAACAAATTATATTCAACCAACTATTCAAGAGCTTCAAAAAATCAGAGGCGTTAACTCAATTTACCATAATAATTCTATTGCAACATGGCTGGTAAATTCTGATGGTAAGGTTGATAATGTTCGACTTGGTTAAACATTCAATATTATTCTCTTTTTTTATTTTTTTATCAAGCTTTGTAAATGCTGATGATAGAAAATTTAATTTAGGAAAAATAGCAACCAAAACTGAAATTGCTGGATGGAACATTGATGTTAGACCTGATGGTATGGGTGCTCCGAAAGGAAGTGGAGATGCAATTAAGGGTGAAGAAGTTTATGCAGAACAGTGTGCTGCCTGTCATGGAGATTTTGGTGAAGGTGTTGATAGATGGCCAGAGTTAGTTGGTGGTGAAGGTAGTCTTGACACTCACGATCCTGTAAAAACTACTGGAAGTTATTGGCCTTATGCATCAACAATGTATGATTATATTTATCGCGCAATGCCTTTTGGTGTTGCGCAATCTCTAACGCATGATGAAACATATCAGATAGTTGCTTATCTTCTTTATATGAACGAGATCATTGAAGAAGATTTTGTTTTGTCGGAAAAAAATATTGGAAAAATAAAAATGCCAAATCAAAAAGGCTTTTTACTACCTGATCCAAGACCAGACATTGCTAACACTGACGGAAAACCATGCATGGAAAATTGTAAAGTACCAACTAAGATCATTGGAAAAGCAAGAGATATAGACGTTACACCAGAAGAAGAAAAATCATAAATTAAAGGTTAATTAATGCGTTCTAGGCGTGAATTTATCCAATTAGCATCAGTTTCAGCAATGTTATTAGCTACAAAATCTTGGAATGCTATAGCAGCAAAACAAAAACTCAAAACTGAAGATCTCTTAAATTTTGATGCAAAAGGACAGGTTACACTCCTACATTTAACTGATATGCATGGTCAATTAAAACCCGTATATTTTCGACCACCATCTGAAAACTTTGGTGTTGGTAAATTTGAAGGAATACCTCCTCATTTAATTGGAGAAGCATTTTTAAAGCATTTTAATATATTACCAAATACACCATTAGCTTACGCTCACACTATGGTTGATTATGTTCCATTGGCAATGGAATATGGTAAGTTAGGCGGCCTAGATCATACAACAACTTTGATAAAAGCAATTCGCTCTGAAAGAGGAGATGATAAAGTACTTCTTCTTGATGGAGGTGATACATGGCAGGGATCCTACACTTCGCTTCAAACTCAAGGAGCTGACATGGTTGAAGTGATGAGAGCATTACGAACTGAAGCTATGGTTGGTCATTGGGAGTTTACATTTGGGCAAGATCGCTTAAAAGAATTAATTGATAAATTGGGCTATCCATTCCTAGGTGGTAACGTTTTTGATACTGAATGGGACGAGCCTGTTTTCGAAAGTACAGCCTTTTTTGAAAAAGGGGGAGTAAGTATAGCAGTTATTGGACAGCATTTTCCATATACTCCTATCGCAAATCCAAGTTATATGGTGAAGGGTTGGTCTTTTGGTATTAGACCAGAAGTTCTTCAAAAAAATGTAAATAAGGCTAAAAAACAAGGTGCAGAAATTGTAGTTCTTTTATCTCATAATGGTTTTGATGTTGATCAAAAGTTAGCCTCTATGATTGACGGTATTGACGTAATTTTAACTGGTCATACTCATGATGCTATCCCTAAGGGTATAAGAATTAAAGACACACTTCTATTGTCATCTGGCTCACACGGTAAATATTTAGGAAGAATAGATCTTAAAGTAAAAAATGGAAAAGTTATAGATACAAGTTCAAATTTAATTCCAGTTTTTTCAGATATTATTCCACCTGATCCTGATATGAAAAAGCTTATTAATAAAATAAGAGCTCCATATCAAAGCGAGTGTAACAGGGTTATAGGTGAAACTGAAACCCTACTTTACAGGAGAGGTAATTTTAATGGCAGTTGGGATGATGTTATTTGCGACACCATTATTAGAGAAAGAGATACAGAAATATCTTTAAGTCCTGGTTTTAGGTGGGGTACAACCTTATTGCCAGGACAAAAAATAACAATTGACGATATTTACTCACAAACATCAATGAATTATCCTGAAGTTTATAGAATTGAAATGACGGGGAAAATGATTAAAGAAATACTTGAAGATGTTTGTGATAATATCTTCAACCCTGATCCTTTTTTTCAACAAGGTGGTGACATGGTTAGAGTAGGTGGCTTAACTTATACATGTCGCCCCAAAAATAAGATGGGAAACAGAATTAGTAATTTAAGGATTATATCATCTGACAAATCTCTTGAGTCAAATAAAAACTACGTAGTAGGTGGTTGGGGTTCAGTTAACCAAAATGTAAAAGGACCTCCAATATATAATTTGCTAGAAAATTATATTTCAGAAAAGAAAATTATAAAAAATAATAATTTAGAGGCTGTTAAAATAGTGGGTATGTAAGTTAAGAAGGCAACCAATATGTGGTTACCTTCTTACTATTATTTTATTATGAGAACATGTCTGATGTAATACCAGAATACCACCCAATTGACTCTTCGTAGGTAGCTTTTCTTAAATTGCTATCTTCACCTGTCTTAGAAATAAAACCACTAGTCTTATTTATTTTGTCAGGTTTAGCGTCATAATTGGCACCAACTTTTATACCATCATTAGTCGCTACTAAAGACCAGCAAGTATTTGCGAAACGAGGAGCAAATACTTTACTTCCAGTTAAACTACCTCTTATATGATTTGCAGCTACCTTAGCTTGACTGTTCGCTGAAAACCCTGATTTTGGCATAGATTTAGCAATTGATGCATCACCTAAAACATAGATATTTTCATCAGCTTGAGATTGCATTGAAGCAGGAACTATTGGACACCAATCTCCTTTATTAACGCCGGCATTCATGGCAATTCGTCCTGCTTGTTGAGCGGGAATAACGCTTGCAGCATCAGCTTTGAAAGTATCTAAGTCAGTTTCAAATTCCATAGTTGAAGTATTAATTTTTTTAATTCCACCATGGGTATCAGCACTAATCCATTCAATCATTCCTGGATAATGTTTTTGCCATCCTTCCATAAAAAGACCTTGCTTAGAAAATTTATTCTTAGGATCGAGAACAACAATTTTAGCAGTAGGATTAGTCTTTTTAAATTGGTGAGCAATCATAGAAATTCTCTCATAAGGTCCAGGAGGACAGCGATATGGATTTGGTGGAGGGACCATTACGAATGTACCACCTTTTTTCATACCTTTAACCTGATTCTTAAGCAGTTGAACTTGTGTTCCAGATTTCCATGCATGAGGCATTATAGATTGTGCTTCTGGAGAATATCCATTAACACTGTTAAATTTTAAATCAATACCCGGAGATATAACGAGTTTGTCATAAGAGACAGTAGCACCAGATCCAAGATATACTTTCTTTTCGGCGCTATTTACTGATGATGCCCACTCATGAACCATATTTACACCATGGTTCACTGCTAGCCCATAATAGTTGTGACCTATTGAACCATAATTTCTAAAATCGCCTAAGTATAGGTTTGAAAAGAAACAAGTGTAATATCTTTTTGAAGCTTCAACTAAAGTAACGTCTACCGCTCCTTTAGAGTCTTTAGCAATATATTTAGCAGCGGTAGCTCCACCTGCTCCTCCTCCAATAACAACGACCCTTGGTAGAGCTCCAAAAGCAATCGAAGGCATTGAAAGTGCCGTTGTTGATGCAGCCATTACACCAACAAAGGTACGTCTTGTTATTTTAGCCATTTAATCCTCCCTAATTAAAAACATATAAAAATGTTAACAACTTTTAAACTTAAGTAAAATTTTATTTTTATTTAGTTTTACTTAAATAAAGTGCAAGTGAGTTAATTTCTTCTTCACCAAGTCTGTCAGCAACCATTTGCATAACAGCGTTATCTTTTTCTTTTGTTTTATATGCTAAAATTTTTTTTATAAAAACTGCAGTCTTCATTCCGGTTATTTTTGGTATACCTTGACCTAAACCGGTGGAATTGTGGCAAGTAACACACTCTCCTGATAAATGTTGACCATATTCGAAATCTGCCCCAGCTAGAGCTTTATCGTCAGCTAAAATCTTGTTTGAGAACAAAAGCAAAATAATGATGGAAAAAAAAACAAATTTGGACTTCATAACCTCCCCCAGGTTCAAAAGTAGATAAAATTTACCATTTACCCATTGTTAAACTATTTTCATTATTAACAATTATTTATTATTTTATTTATTTATCAAGGAATAATTTTCCTACGGAAAATTTTCATTGTTATATGTCTATTTTCAATTTAAATTATAACTTATTATCTTTAAAAAATTGTAAGGTTAGTTATGAGTTTATATACGAATTATATATCTGAAATTGAAAACAGAAAAAAAGAAGGTTTAAAGCCAAAGCCAATAGAGGATGGCACTTTATTAAAAGAAATAATTTCACAAATAAAAGACGAAAATAATATTCATAGATCCGATTCACTCAACTTTCTCATTTACAATACTATCCCAGGCACAACTACTGCAGCAGTTGTAAAATCAAAGTTTTTAAAAGAAATTATAACAAAACAAATTGTTGTAAAAGAAATTGAACCAAAGTTCGCATTTGAACTTTTATCTCATATGAAAGGCGGCCCATCGATTGAAGTGCTTCTTGATTTAGCTTTGAGTGAAAATAAATCTGTAGCTCTAGAAGCAGCAGAAATTCTTAAAACCCAAGTTTTTCTTTATGAGATTGATACTTCTAGATTAGAGAATGCTTACAGTAAAGGTAATAAAATTGCGGAAGATATTATTAAAAGTTATTCAGAAGCAGAATTTTTTACTAAGCTTCCAGAAATTGAGGAAGAGATTAAAGTTGTAACGTATGTTGCAGCTGAAGGAGATATTTCAACTGATTTATTATCACCTGGGAATCAGGCTCATTCAAGATCTGACCGTGAGCTTCATGGTAAGTGTATGATATCAGAAGCAGCACAATCAGAGATTAGAAGATTGCAAAAAGAAAATCCTGACAAACGTGTGATGATAGTTTCTGAAAAAGGAACAATGGGTGTTGGTTCGTCAAGGATGTCAGGAGTTAACAATGTTGCTTTGTGGACAGGTATTCAAGCTAGTCCATATGTTCCATTTGTAAATATTGCTCCAATAGTGGCTGGAACGAATGGTATATCACCAATTTTTTTAACAACAGTGGGTGTTACTGGGGGTATAGGAGTTGATCTAAAAAATTGGACTAAAAAGCTTGATACAGATGGAAATCCAATAATTAATAATGACGATAATCCAGTACTGGAGCAAAGATACAGTGTTGATACTGGGACAGTATTAACCATCAATACTAAAAAACAAAAACTATATGACGAAACAGGTGACAAAGAGCTTGTAGATATGTCTTCCTCTTTTTCACCACAAAAACTTGAGTTCATGAAAGCTGGGGGTTCATATGCTATTGTATTTGGAAAAAAACTTCAGAGCTTTGCCTGTAAAGCTCTAAACATAGAATTAAAATCTGCATTTGCACCTTCAAAACAAGTGTATAATTCTGGTCAAGGTTTCACTGCTGTAGAAAAAATATTTAATGCAAATGCGGTAGGTGTTGAAGATGGTGTCAAGTTACATGCAGGATCTGATGTACGCGTAAAAGTCAATATTGTTGGATCTCAGGACACTACAGGTTTAATGACTTCACAAGAGTTAGAAGCTATGGCAGCGACTATAATTTCTCCAAATGTTGATGGAGCTTATCAATCAGGATGTCATACTGCTTCTGTATGGGATTTTAAAGCTCAAGAAAATACGCCCCGACTTATGAAATTTATGCATAAATTTGGTCTTATTACAGCACGTGATCCAAAAGATTCTTATCATTCAATGACCGATGTTATTCACAAAGTTTTAAATGACATAACTGTTGATGATTGGTCAATTATTATTGGTGGTGACTCCCATACCAGAATGTCAAAAGGTGTTGCATTTGGTGCTGACTCCGGAACAGTCGCACTTGCCTTGGCAACTGGTGAAGCAACTATGCCTATACCTGAATCAGTAAAGGTTACCTTTAAAGGTAAAATGAGTGATCATATGGATTTTCGTGATGTAGTACATGCAACTCAAGCACAGATGCTTAAACAATTTGGTGATAATGTATTTCAAGGAAAAATTATAGAAGTACATCTTGGGACTCTTCTTGCGGATCAAGCCTTTACTTTTACAGATTGGACAGCTGAAATGAAGGCCAAAGCATCCATCTGTATTTCTGAAGATAATACACTTGTTAAATCATTAGAAATTGCAAGAGATAGAATACAAGTAATGGTTGATAAGGGTATGGAGAATAAAGACAAAATGCTTCATAAGTTAATAGGTATTGCAGAAAAAAGAATTTCTCAAATTAAATCAGGGGAAAAACCCGCATTAAGACCTGATGCAAATGCAAAATATTCATCTGAAGTTGTTGTAGATCTTAACTTAATTGATGAGCCGATGATTGCTGATCCAGACGTTAATAATCATGATGTCTCTAAGAGGTATACTCATGACACTATAAGACCAATTTCATATTATAACGCAGAAAAAAAGGTTGATCTTGGCTTTGTAGGCTCGTGTATGGTTCATAAAGGGGATGTAAAAATTGTTGCACAAATGTTACGTAATCTTGAAAGATCGTCAGGTAAAGTGAATTTTAAGGCTCCTCTAGTTGTAGCGGCACCAACCTATAATATAATAGATGAACTTAAAGAAGAAGGTGACTGGAGTATCTTGCAAAAATACTCTGGCTTTGAGTTTGATGATAAAAATCCAAAAAATTCCGCACGTCTAGAATATGATAATATTCTTTATCTCGAAAGACCTGGGTGTAACCTTTGTATGGGAAATCAAGAAAAAGCTGCAAATGGGGATACGGTTTTGGCAACTTCTACAAGATTGTTCCAAGGTAGGGTAGTAGAAGACACTGAAGAAAAAAAAGGTGAATCATTACTTGCTTCTACCCCAGTTGTAGTTCTTTCTGCAATATTAGGAAGAACACCAACAATAGAAGAGTATAAAATTGCTGTAGAAGGAATTGATCTAACTAAATTTGCTCCACCGGTGGAAAAAAATCAGAATACCTTATCAGCACATTTTTAATTTAATTGAAAAAATTAGAGCTAACTCATAAGTTACATTACAAAATAACTTGATTGGTCAGTAGTTGAAAATCAAAAATAAAATTTATACCTTATTAAATTTATTAGGCTTTTTATTTTTTAGTTTTGAAAATGTTTTCGCAAATGTAGATAATAAAGATAATATAACTTTTATTCTTAATACAGACGATTTTGAAACCATACCCTCAAAACATTTAGAATTTGTTGAAGGCTTTGATCAAAACACTCCTTTTGAAAAATTATTTAAATTAGACTGGAAAAAAAAATTACAGAATGATCAATCATTCGTTGATGGTTATTGGGTTCGATTTAGTGTTCAAAATAACACGAATAAGAAAAATATTGGAGTCACTTTCAATTATAATAACGAAAAGAAAGTTTTTAGTCTAAATAATAAGACAGTTATAGAGTATCCATATTGGAATGAAAAACTTGATAGATGGATTGATGATGGAAGAGTTAGAGCAAGTTATAAAATCATAATGAATCCTAATCAAACCACGCAAGTTTATAGTTTTTTTAGAAAAAAACCATTTGACCGTTATATGGGTAGAGATAGTCTTCACCGAATGACTATTAGCTCATGGGAAAATATTAGTACTCATCAATTTGTAAAAATTGCTGCAAACTTAGCAACTTTTGCAATAGCTATAACTTTTGCTATTTATTATTTATTCATTTTTTTAGTCTCGAAAGGTAACTATTTGTGGTTGTCATTAAGCCTTTTTCAAATCTCTTTTCTGTCCATTACAAATTTAGTTGTTGGCAGAATTATTGGGATAAATTCCTGGTTTTATGCAAGTGAATTTTCTTTGGCTTCAATATCCCTATTATTTTTACTATTACTTCAATTTTTTAGACAATCGCTTAATTTAAAAGTAAATTATCCAGTTTTTAATAAAATTTTTGTTTCAACTATAATTTTTTATATTGTTATGATTTTTTTAAATTTATATACATCTTTATCTTGGCCGAGCATAATGTATTTGGATTTAAATTTGTATCCACCTGACATGAATGGACCAGGCTTAGTTAAAGTAAAATATTTATTTGCCCCTTTTACATTTTTATTGCTAACTTCTGCTGTTATATCATTCTTACTTTGGAAAAAAGGAAGCTCCTACGCCAAATATTTATGTATATCCTTCGCGTTACCTTTTTTATCGGCACCAATTTCGGGTTTGGCGTATTTATTTTATGATTTTAATTGGATTACTTGGTTAATCATAAATTCTGCAGTAGGAATTTTATTCCTTGGTATGTTTATTACTTTTGGATTTGCTGTTGCTCAGCAATTAAATGATATGAAGTTGTTAGCTCTTCAACAACAAGTAAAATTAACAGAAGCTTACCAAAGATTTGTGCCACAGCAATTACTCAAAAATCTTGGTAAAGATAGTATATTAGATGTCTCATTAGGAGACCAAGTGAATGTTGAAATGAGTATATTATTTTCTGATATAAGATCTTTTACTTCGATATCAGAAAAAATGACTCCAAAAGAAAATTTTTCATTTTTGAACTCATATTTAAATCAAATGAGTCCAATAATTAGAGAAAATAAAGGTTATATAGATAAATTTATGGGTGACGGTGTTATGGCATTGTTTAAAAGTTCAGCAAATGACTCTATTAAGGCAGCCATAGGAATGCAGAGATACTTGAAGCAATATAATTCTAACTCTTTTAAAAATAAAACACACAAAATTAAAATAGGTATTGGGATCAATACTGGAGAAATGATGTTAGGAACATTAGGTGATGTGAATAGAATGGAGGGATCAGTAATTAGTGATGCTGTAAATTTAGCTTCTAGACTTGAGGGGTTAACCAAAATTTACAAAGTAGGTATTATTATTTCTGAAGAAGCTTACAACAATATTAATAAAGATTTATTTAACACAAGATTTATAGATGTTGTGGCCGTTAAAGGAAAAGACAAACCTGTTAAAATATTTGAAATTTTTGATTCAGATTTAGACAAATTAAAACATTTAAAAATTGATACTTTAGAGGATTTCAAAGAAGCAGTTAGTGATTATTTTCAAAAAAACTTTAAAAAAGCATTAAAATTATTTTTAAAAATTAATAAAATTAATCCACATGATAAAGTGACAGCAATTTATATCAATCGATGTCAAAAAATAATTAAAGGGGGGATGCCTCTCGACTTATGGGACGGAATCAACCGTTTAGATCAAAAATAATTAGTTGGAAAAATCTTGAAGAAATTAATTAATTTTAAAAATAAATTCATATTAATTTTATACGTAATACTAATAAGTTTTCAACTTTCTAGTTGTGATCAGTTTGGATCAATTCCAAAAGATAATGATTATTTAAGAATGAAAAAATCTCCTAACTACAATATTCCAAAAGATAAGTTCTTAAACCAGAATTCTGAAATTATTGAAGAAATGAAAAAAAATAGTGGGTTTTGGGCAAACCCAAGAAAAAACATGGCTAATAATTTTTTCTTTAATTCTAATATTACAAAGCCAGAGACACTTTTGCCAGAAGATAAAAATTCTTTAAATGAAAATTTTATAAAAAGTAAGAATAATATCAAATTTGCCTGGTTAGGTCATTCAAGTATTTTAATGTCTATAAATAATAAAATTATTTTAATTGATCCTGTGTTTTCGTCATCAGCTTCCCCATTCAGTTGGCTAATAAAAAGATATCAGCCACCTGTTTTTAAAATGAAGGAATTACCAAAAATTGATTTCATATTAATTTCACACGATCATTATGATCACTTAGATATGAATACGATAAAGTTCTTTAATAAAAATAAAGATGTCTCATTTGTTGTGCCTTTAGGTGTTGGGTCACATTTAAAAAAATGGGGTGTTTCAAGTTCTAGGATTACAGAAATGGATTGGTGGGAAAATAAAGTAATTAAAGATATAAATTTCATTTGTACTCCTGCACAACACTTTTCTGGAAGAAAAGGTTTTGTAGAAACACAAAAATCTCTTTGGGCATCTTGGGTTGTTAAGTCAGGAAAAAGAAATTTTTATTTTAGTGGCGATTCAGGATATTCCAAACATTATAAAGAGATTGGCAAAAAATATGGTCCTATGGAACTGGTTTTCATGGATAGCGGACAATATAATACTCGTTGGAGGTCGGTACATAATATGCCAGATGAAGTAATAAAGGGCTTTATAGATGTTAAGGGAGAAAATCTCATACCCATTCACTGGGGTATGTTTACTCTTGCGATGCATAATTGGTTTGATCCTCCAGTTGAAATTGAAAAAAGAGCTAAAGAACAAAACATATCTTTAATTACCCCAATTATAGGTCAAGTGATAGATATGGAAAATTTGATTGTTTCTGAAAGTTGGTGGGAAAAACTAATAGATTTAGTGAAATAGCAATTTAGAAAATTGAAATAAAGCGAGTTAAAAATGAAAATACAAAATTTAGAGGAAATAGATACACCATGCTTGATTTTAGATAAACCTCTTCTTGAAAAAAACTGTTTTAAAGCAAGAAAGAAATGTCTTGAATTAAGTACTATTTTAAGACCTCATATAAAAACACCAAAAAGCATTGAAATTGCAAAAATAGCACTTGATGATAAGATTGGACCTATAACAGTTTCAACTCTTAACGAAGCAGAATATTTTGCCGGTGCGGGTTTTAAAGATATTTTATATGCTGTTTGCATCATTCCTAAAAAACTAAAAAGATTAAATTTCATTCAACAAAAATATAGTTGTATTATTCGTATAGTTATAGACTCAACTTATGTTGCCCAAGAAATTCTAAAGTACAGTAAATTGCATAATGCTAATTTTGAAATTCTTATAGAAATTGACTGCGGAGAGGGAAGAAGTGGTTTAGATTATCAAGACGAAATGATTAGAGAAATATCTAGAGTTTTTGAACCAAATCACAAGACAAAGTTGTTAGGTGTTTTAACTCACGCTGGACATAGTTATTCTACCAAAGACAAAAATGAAATTATTTCAATTAGTAACATTGAACGCGAAGAGGCCAAGGCCTCTTTAAAAAAAATTTTTAATTTTGAGGATAAGTCTCAAATAATTAGTATAGGGTCTACACCAACAATGTTTTTGGCTTCAAATCTTGATGGTATTTCTGAAGTTAGGGCAGGTATTTATATGTTCTGGGATTTAGCACAAGCTTCTAGAGGAATTTGTAAAATAGAAGACATTGCAATAACTGTATTAGCCAGTGTCATAGGCCATAATCATCAAAGAAAAAGAATAATTATTGATGCAGGTTCATTAGCATTGTCAAAAGATATAAGTGCAAATAAATTTATGCCAGAAGCAGGTTATGGTTTAATTTGTAATCCACATACAGCAATACCTTTTGAAGGTCTTAATATTTCAGAAGTACATCAAGAACATGGATCTATTAAGATAAAAAGCACAGATTGGTTTGATAAGTTACCTATAGGAAGTCTAGTTCGAATATTACCAAACCATGCATGTTTAACTTGTGCTGCTTATGAAAATTACAATGTTTTAGAAAACGGTAGCATTATAGACAAATGGTCAAGAACTAATGGTTGGTAATTGTAATTTAGATTTAAATAAGCGATTAAATGCTTTTTATTTATATAAAGTATTATTATATAAATATAACCAATATTTAACTTATTAAAAATTTGTGAGAAATAAATATGTCGATTTGGGGAAGTTTATTAGGTGGTGTTATTGGCTTTTCTTTTGGAGGTCCGTTTGGAGCTTTATTGGGGTCTTTTTTAGGTGGAAAAATTTCAAGATTAAGCTCTAATAAAAATCTTGGTAAACAACAAAATTCTCAAGAAATTTTTGCACTTTCACTCATAGTTCTCTCAGCGAAGCTCAGTAAGGCTGATGGACAGGTTAGTAAAGAAGAGTTGATTGCTGTTAAGGAAAAGTTGCAAATTCCGGACAGTGAAATTGATCAAGTGGCTAAAATTTTTAATAAGGCAAAAGACGAAAGCACTGGTTATGAACCATATGCAAAACAAATTGGTGATATTTTTCGAGGTAATATTAATGTTTTAGAAGAGGTTGTAAATATTCTATTTTATATCGCCGAGTCAGATGGTCATGTAAGTAATGAAGAAGAGTCAATGATTGCGAGTATCGCTTATATCTTTGGTTTAACGAAAAAACAGTATGAAAGTATCAAAGAATCTAGAAAGTCATCCGATAAACTTAATCCTTATATTGTATTAGAAAGTCAACCAACTGATGATCTTCAAACAATTAGAAAAAAATATATAAAACTATCTAAAGAACATCATCCTGATTTATTAATTAGTAAAGGTGTACCCATAGAAGTTATTAATGAAAGTAAGAATAAAATGAGGGCTATTAATGCTGCCTGGGATCAAGTACAAAAGCTTAAAAATAACTGAAGATTTAACAATTGATTCAGACTTTATCTCACTCCATTTAAATCAAATTCATTTAAAAAGAAATTTTTCATATCATTTTTGTACCACTTTTCATAATCCCAAGGTTCTTCTGATATCATGTTTTTAGTGGGCATATAGATTTGTGCATCATGATGAATTTGATCAACATTAACTTTTACAAATTGCCTAAAGTAATTTCTTCCCTCAAATCTATCCAATTTTTTTAATTCTTCAAAAGTTATATTATTAATGAGCAAGCCTTTAACAACGTCAACTTGATTATTTGTATATTTTATAAGAGGATAATTTGCATTTTTAACTCTAAAGACTTTATGCTTTAACAAATAACCTAATGAGATATTGTGATTATCACTACTTTCTCCAATTACAGCTTTTCGAACTTCTAGAGATCTAAGTGTTCCATAAAAGAATAAAGAATAATTAATTTGGTATTTAGTTATAGATTTTTTGATTTTTTTTTCATATGAAAAACAATTATTGTTATTTTTAAATTTTTGAAAATATTCGTCAGTTTTTCCATCTATTTCGTGGTTAAGGTAATCAACACAACTTTTGATGTAATTGTTTATTAAGGTTGAGATATCATGACTATAGTTTTTTACATCAAATAAATTTGTTATTGAAATTAAATGCTTTAACTCGTCAATATTAAAATCTCGTAGGACAAAGCTTAATTGTAAATATGTGTCTTCAAATCTAAAGTCATGTGGAAATTCCTCATTCCATAAATCAGTATCAAGTTTCCAGTTTTGCTTAAGATTATCTTTTAAAACCGCCAACTTTAAGGATTTAATGTCATCATTAATATTTAAAGTTTCATCCATTGTTTTTAATTATACTCAAATTTTTTATTTACAAACTAGATTTCCTTTTTAACATATTGCTGTATGAAGATTAAACAAAAATATATTTAAAAATAAGAGATATATATGTTTACAAATAAACTTGGAAAATCAATTGGTATTGAGATTACAGGTTTAGATACAAAAGTAGATCTAAGTAAAAAAATAAAGAGTAAAATTTCTGATCTTTTGTCAGAATTTTCAGTAGTTGTAATTAGAAATCAAAATATAACAAACGATGAGCATATTAAATTTAGTCAGTACTTTGGTACTTTAGAAACAACTAAAGCTGGCACTGATGGCTCAGGTTCAAAATTAATAATACTTCGAAACTTTGATGAAGATGGAAACATTGTTCCTGCTACTGATAGGCAAAGATTAAATAATTTAGCTAATCAAGAGTGGCATAGTGACAGTTCTTTCAAAGTTATTCCTTCAAAAATGTCAATTCTTTCTGCCAAAATGATACCGTCTAAAGGTGGTAATACCGAGTTCTTGTCAATGAGAGCGGTTTATAGTTCATTACCTAAAAAATTAAAATTAATAATTGAAGATAAAGTTTGTTGGCACGACTATTCTTATGGAAGATCAAAAATAGATCCAAATTTAGTTACCCCTGAAGAAAAAAAAGCACTCCCTCCTGTTAAACAAAAGTTAGTATTAAATAATGATAAGCACGGAAAATCTCTTTATCTAGGGTCACATTGTAGTTCTGTCGAAGGTATGCCAAAACGTGAAAGTAAAAAGCTTTTTAGAGAGATTTATCAATATGTTGATAATGAAAGCTTTGTTTATTCTCATTCTTGGAAACCATATGATTTAATAATGTGGGACAACAGAGCTGTTTTACATAGAGCAACGCCAATAAAGGGGAAAATAGAAAAAAGATTAATGGTAAGAACAACCATTGCTGGTGAAACGTCAACTTTAAATCATTAAACAGATTTGAGATATTAATATGGAAAAATTTGACTATATAATAGTTGGCTCAGGATCTTCAGGTTCGGTCGTTGCAAATAGACTATCTGAAATTAATAATATAAATATATGTGTTCTTGAAGCTGGTGGTAGTAACCAACATCCATTTATAAAAATGCCAGCTGGTTTTATTAAAACAATCAATGATAAAAGGTTTAATTGGTGTTTTAAAACTGAAAGTAACGAAAACGTTAATAATAGAGAAATATTGTTTCCAAGAGGAAAAGGTTTTGGGGGCTCTAGTTCTATTAATGGACACTTGTACGTTAGAGGGCAACCAGACGATTATAATCAATGGGCACAACTTGGAAACCTTGGTTGGTCTTACGATGATGTTTTACCATATTTCAAAAAGTCAGAATTTAAAGAAAATGGAGATGAGAGGTATAGGGGTAAAAACGGTCCTTTGTTTGTTTCAGATGTTGTTGAAAAACATCCTATTTGTGAGGAATTCATTTCTGGTTCTAAAGAGTTGGGAATATCCTTACAAAAAGACTATAATTCAGGTGATCAAGAAGGAATCTTTTATTATCAAAGAACAATTAAAAATGGGATGAGGTATAGTGCTTATGACGCTTTTCTAAAAACGGCACTTAAAAGAAAAAATGTAAATATAAAAAAAAATACACTTGTTTTAAAAATCATATTCAATGATCAAAAAGCTATTGGATTAGTTTGTAAGAAAAATAATAAGATATTTGAAATTTTTGCTAATAAGGAAATCATTTTATGTGCTGGCGCAGTTGGTACACCTCATTTGCTTCAAGTGTCTGGAATAGGTGATGGAAAATACTTGAAATCAATAGGTATTGATCCCTTACATGAAATGAAAAATGTGGGTGAAGGTTTGCAAGACCATTATGCGGTAAGAGTTGCAAACAAAATTAATTTACCAATTTCCCTTAACGAAAAGGCTCGAGGCCATAAGCTATTTTTAGAAATTATGAAATGGTTTGTTTTGAAAAAAGGTTTGATATCTTACAGTCCAGCACATGTTGGAGCTTTTTTAAAATCATCTTCTGAAATAGATTTTCCTGATTTACAATTTGTTTTTACACCAGCGTCATATACTGAAGGTATGATTGGCAAATTACAAGAATTGCCTGGAATAACTTGTGGTGTTTGGCAGTCTAGGCCATTGAGTAGAGGGTATGTGAGAGCTTTATCTCAAAATATTGAAGATGCTCCAATTATTCAACCTAATTATCTAAAAGAAAAAATAGATCAAGATGTATTGGTATCAGGTTTTAAAATGTGTAGAGCGCTTCTTAAAACTTCAAATATAGATAAAATTTCTATTGGGGAGACACTTCCAGGTGATAATATTCAGACAGACGAAGAAATACTAAATTATCTCAGAAACAATGGCGCTACAGTTTACCACGCCATTGGAAGTTGTAGGATGGGTATAGATGAAAATGCAGTCGTAACACCGTCCCTTAAAATAAAAGGATTGAGTAACATTAGAATTGCTGATGCCTCAATAATGCCAACTATGCCGTCAGGAAATACAAATGCAGCAACGTTAATGATTGCTGAGAAAGCTTCTGATATTATAAAAAAAGATTTATGACTTTTTATTAAACTTTTTTAAGTGATTTGATATTGCTCTCATTTCAAGGTCTTTAATAGCTAACTCTTCAAGGCTTTCTAATGTGTTATCGAAATATTCCTGGCAAGTCCCTAAAAACCCGTGTGCTTTAAAAATCATCTTAGCTTTTATAGATGTACTTTTTTTAGCAAAATAATTTTTGTGGTTTTTATCAACTGTGAATGCCAGTGATAAAACGTTTTTATTATTCTCTAATTTTGTTTTTATTAATTTTGGTTTATATGCTCCAGTTACCATTTCTCTTTTAAATAAAATATCAATATTTTTTATTGCATCATTCCTATTTAGCCTAAAAGCCGATCCTCTACATGATCCACCGTTGTCTAGAGCCAACATTAAACCTGGGTTTTCAAAAGATCCTCTACCTAAATTTGTCTTCATACAAAAGCTTCTATGAAAACCATATACTCTCGCTAAGAATTGTTCTTCATAATCTACTGTTGGATTCCATAAAAGAGATCCATAAGCAAAAATATAAATATCTTCACCAATTCCATCATCTGGAATGATTTTCCTACGCTCATTAATTAATTCATCTTGAGAAAGAACTTTATCACTTCCACTGATACTTCTTATTTTTTCACCAAGACGACCTTGAGTTATATTTTCTCTTGTTAATTGAACTGTGCCATGATTAATTTTTTTTGTAGTCGTCATTAAACTGTATTTTTTGAAGAAATAACTCTATGCGGATACGGGATTTCAATACCTGCTTCGTCAAGAGCAGGTTTGAGTTTACGCATTAAATCAGTATATAACGCGTACCAATCTTTAGTATGTGAATAAAGTCTTAGTCTCACCACTATCGCGCTATCGTCATATTTCATGACAAGGAATTGAGGTGCTTTGGGTTTGTTCTTAACTCTATCATCGTCAGCTAATTTTAATAAAACCTCTGAAGCCAATTCCAAATCGGTGTCATAGTGAATTCCAATATCAACATCTATACGTCGTGTTTCGTAATGTGAGTGGTTTGTTATTGTACTATTCCAAATACTTGAATTAGGTATTGATACATAAACATTATCAAATGTGTCTATAATTGTAGTAAATAGGCCTACTTCTCTTATGGTACCAGAGACATTACCAGTTTCCACCCAATCACCAGTAGTAAATGGTCTAAGTAGTAATAACATCACTCCAGCCGCCACGTTTGACAGAGTTCCTTGCAATGCTAAGCCAATTGCTAAACCAGCTGCACCTAAGACAGCGATAATAGAAGTTGTTTGGACTCCAAACTGTCCTAAAACAGCTATTAATGTGATAATTATTATTCCATATCTTATAATATTCCCAATTATTGGGACAATTAATGGATCTATTTTATTGAAAAGACTTAAGTTTTTGCGTGCAACTTTACTAAGTTTACCAGCAAAATAAAAACCCAGAATAAGAATAAGGGTAGCTCCTAATACCTGGCCGGCATAGGCAACAAATATTTGTATGGAGCTATTAATTAAGTTAGAAATAATTTCTAAATTTATATTTATTTTGTCACCCAAAAATTAATCTCCATTGATGGCTAATCAAAGTAGCTTTTTAACATTCAATATTATTTCATATAATTCATACATTTATAACAAAAAAAGATACAAACACTTTGAAATTTATTATATATCAGCTTGAGTTTAAAATCTTAAAAAGGTTATAACAATTTTATGAAAATTATTAAATGGAAATTTGGTGGTGTCGCTCCTAAAATTGACAAAAACATTTCAATTGCAATTGGTAATTTCGATGGTATTCACCAAGGTCACGTAAAACTTCTAGAAACAGCTAAATTAAACGCTCTTGAAAATAATCTTGCTTTTGGTGTTGTAACTTTTGATCCTCATCCAAGAGATTTTTTTAGTACAGGCAATTCTTCTTTTAAGCTTTTAGATGAATTGGAAAAAGAGAACTTGTTAAGAGACATCGGCGTTAATTATTTAATTATAATTGAGTTTAATGAAGAATTAAAAAATTGTAGTGCAAATGACTTTTTATCCAAAATATTAAATGAAACTTTAAAAGTAACTAAAATGTTTGCAGGATCTAATTTTAGATTTGGAAAAAATAGGGAAGGTACGATTGAAGGAAATAGAAATTTTGCTAGTAAATTAGGTTTGGAAATTATAGCTGTGGACTTAAAACAAACGGATTCTATAAAAGGTAAAGAATTAGAAATTATAAGCTCCCAAACAATAAGAAAATTAATTCAAAATGGACAGTTGAATATAGCAAATTCTCTGCTTGGTAGAAATTGGTGCATTACAGGTTTTGTAGAAGAGGGTAAGCAACAAGGTAGAGAAATTGGTTTTCCAACAGCCAACTTAGATATAAAAAAATTTTTAAAACCGCCACTTGGAGTTTATATAACTAGGTTGAAAATAACAGGCCAGAAACAATTGGAAACCTCAAATGATTGGTTGCCATCTATCTCAAATATAGGTACAAGACCAACTGTTTCTGGAGATTCTATAAATTTGGAAACTCATATAATTGATTTAAATAATGAAGATCTTAATATAAATCTATATGGTAAAAGAATAAAGGTAGAACTTTTAGAGTTTTTAAGATCAGAGAAGAAATTTAATTCCTTATCTGAATTAAGAAAACAGATCGAGCTTGATACAAAAATGGCTTATGATTTTCATAAGTTAAATAGTTTATAATTATAAAATTTTAAGATAAACAAAAGTTATTTTATAAATAAAAATAAATAGACTGACATAGAGAAAATTATATGACTGATTATAAAGATACCGTTTACTTGCCAAAAACAGATTTTTCTATGAGAGCTGGTTTACCTAATAAGGAACCACAAATATTAAAAATATGGGAAGATACAAAGTTATTCAAGAAACTTAGAGAACAAAGAAAGAATTCTAAGCCATTTATACTTCATGACGGTCCACCTTATGCTAATGGTAATTTACATATAGGACATGCCTTAAATAAAATAATTAAAGACGTAATTAATAGATCCCAATCAATGTTAGGCAAAAATGCTAATTATGTGCCTGGTTGGGATTGTCATGGATTACCGATTGAGTGGAAAATAGAAGAAAATTACAGAAAAAAGAAAAAGAATAAAGACGAAATTCCAGTTGTAGAGTTTAGAAAAGAATGTCGTGATTTTGCTGCCAAATGGATGGATATTCAATCTGAAGAATTCCAAAGATTAGGCGTTTACGGTGATTGGGAAAATCCTTATTCAACAATGAAATATGAATCTGAAGCCATTATTATGTCTGAAATTGGTAAGTTTCTGATGAATGGAAGTTTATATAGAGGCGTTAAACCTGTAATGTGGTCACCAGTTGAAAAAACTGCTCTTGCTGAAGCTGAAATTGAATACCATGATCATATTAGCACTACAATATTTGCCAGATTTCCGATTAAAAAAGCCCCATTAGAAATACTAAAAGATTATGAAATTATAATTTGGACAACAACTCCTTGGACGATGCCTGGTAATAGAGCTGTCGCTTATGGCAAGGATATAGATTACACTCTATTAGAAATTACTAGTGTGAATGAAAATTCACTAGCCAAAATTGGTAATAAAATAGTAGTGGCCACCCAATTGCTAGAAGAAGCAATAAAAGAACTTTCTATATTAGATTATAATGTTTCTAAGAAATTAAAAGGAAGTGATTTTGAAGGATCAATTTTAGCTCATCCATTAAATGGGTACGGTTATGATCACGATGTTCTATTACTAGAGGCTGATTTTGTTACGACTGATCAAGGTACAGGATTTGTTCATATTGCACCTGGACATGGGGCAGATGATTTTGAATTAGGAAAAAAACATAATTTGCCAATACCTGAAACTGTTACAGATAATGGAATATTAGAAAATGAATTACCTTTATTAGGTGGATTACGTGTTTTAAAAGATAACGAAAAAATTGCAGATATAATGTCTGAGCATAATGCATTGATTGGAAGAGGCACTTTGAACCATTCATATCCACATAGTTGGAGATCAAAAGCACCTCTGGTTTTTAGAACTACTCCTCAATGGTTCATTTCAATGAAAACTAACAATTTAAGAGATATTGCTATTAAGGCCTTATCAGAAACTAATTTTTTTCCCCCTCAGGGTGAAAATAGATTAACAAAAATGATAAAGGATAGACCTGATTGGTGTATTTCAAGACAAAGAGCATGGGGTGTTCCATTAGCTATTTTTGTACATAAAAAAACACAAGAACCTCTTAGAGATCAAGAAGTTGTTGATAGAGTTGTTGAAGCTTTCAAAAAAGATGGAGCTGATGCTTGGTTTCAAAAACCTTCTTCATACTTTCTTGGTTCAAAATATAATCCTGAAGATTATGAAGCCGTAACTGATATTGCTGATGTTTGGTTCGATTCTGGTTCAACTCATTCATTTGTTTTAGAAGAGCGAAATGATTTATTCTGGCCTGCCTCATTGTACCTTGAAGGAACGGACCAGCATAGAGGATGGTTCCATTCTTCCTTGTTAGAAAGTTGTGGAACACGCGGAAGGGCTCCTTATGATGCTGTATTGACACATGGATTTGTTTTAGATCAGCAAGGTCGAAAGATGTCTAAATCTTTAGGTAATATAACTGCACCTCAAAAAGTAATTAATGAATTTGGAGCTGATATATTACGTTTGTGGGTTGTTGGATCAGATTATTATGATGATCTAAGAATTGGAAAAGAGATACTTATTAGACACTCTGATCATTATAGAAGACTTAGAAATACTCTTAGGTATCTTTTAGGTGCTTTAAATCAATTTGAGGATGACGAAAAAATTACCTTTAGTGAGATGCCTGAATTAGATCAATGGGTCTTACATAGAGTATATGAATTAAGTAAAAAAATAGAAGAAAATACAGAAAACTTTAATTTGCATGATATTTATTTAGACATACACAATTTTTGTACAGTTGATTTGTCAGCCTTTTATTTTGATATTCGAAAAGATACTTTATATTGTGAAGAATTAAAGGGCATTGAAAGAAGGTCCTGTAGAACTGTAATGGATATTTTATTCAAATCACTTACTACTTGGCTTGCTCCAATTATATGTTTTACCGCTGAAGAAGCCTGGCAAAGTAGATATAACGATCAAGAAAATTCTGTCCATCTTCAAACTTACTTTAAATCAAGTGAAGAGTGGCAAAATGATTTAATTGGTAATAAATGGTCTGAGATTAGAGAATTAAGATCGGTAGTAACGACTGCTATTGAAGAAAAAAGAAAAGAAGGGTTGTTAGGATCTAGTCTTCAGGCAAAAGTTATTATTGAGGCAAATCAAAAAACTTATAATAAACTTGAAGGCGTAAACTTGCCAGAAATATTCATTTGTTCTGATGTTGAGATAAATTTGAACAAAAATTTGTTAGAATCAAAAATTAATGTTCAAGTAGAACTTGCGTCTGGGGGTAAATGTTTGAGATGTTGGAAGATCGTTAATGAGGTAAAAGACGATATTGAAGTATGCTACAGGTGTACAAGTGTTTTACAAAAATAGTTAAATGAAAAAAAATATTGGTATATTTAATCTTTTATTAATTTTGATAATCTTAGTTTTTCTTGATTATGCTACTAAATTATGGGCGATAGAAAACCTTTTTATAAAATACCAGTCAATAAAATTAACTTCATTTCTTTCCATGACACCAGTTTGGAATAGTGGTATCTCTTTTGGTTTTTTTCAGGGCTCTGGAGAAATAGGTAGATATGGTTTCACTATATTTGCTTTTTTAGTAAGTATATGGTTGATTTTTTCTTCTTTCAAAATGCCAAGATATTCTTCTTTGGGATTTATTCTAATTGCAAGTGGAGCGATTGGTAATGCAATTGATAGAATAATTTATGGTAAGGTTGTAGATTTTATAGACTTTTATATTGACGATTTACACTGGCCAGCTTTTAATCTTGCTGATACAATAATTTTTATTGGTACGTTTTTATTTCTTTTTAATCAATTTTTTACAGCTGAAAGTTCTTACTATGAAAAATAAATTTTTAAAGATATTTGTTTTTTTGTTACCTATAACAATGACATTGTCTAGTTGCTCTGATTTTAGAAAAGCCGTAGGTAAAGAAAAGGTTATACCTGATGAATTCTCTGTAGCTTTGACACCATCACTTATTGTGCCGCCAGGTTATAAGATAGATCCTGAAGTTCTTAAAAACAATGATTTAGAAGAAACTAAAAATGATTTTAACCTTACTAATGAGATAAACATAGAAAATAAGAGTGAAGCTAATAGTTTTAGTGATTTATTTGGTTCTAAGAATGTCCCAAAAGATATAAGGAAGATAGTTGATGAAGAGACACTGGGTATATCATTAAGTGAAAGGACTGGTTTACAAATGTTATTTGGAGATGTTCCAGAAACAGGTGTAGTTATTGATGCGAAAAAAGAAGCGTTAAGAATTAGAAAAAATAAGTCTTCTGGACAACAAATCAATGCAACTCCTTCTCCAGCTTTAGACATTAATTCTGGAAAGCCTTTATTGATAAAATAATTAGGAAACCAGTTATGGAAATAAGAAGGCTTCCTGAAAATCTTATCAATCAAATAGCTGCTGGAGAAGTTGTCGAAAGACCATCCTCAGCATTAAAAGAATTAATTGAAAACTCTATAGATGCAAACGCAACTCAAATTGATATAATCTTAGATAATGGAGGTAAAAATTTAATATCAGTTTCAGACAATGGTATTGGTATTGAAAAAAGTTTAATTCCTCTTGCTATTGAAAGACATGCTACTTCGAAACTTCCTAATAATGATTTAAACAAAATAGATTATTTGGGTTTCAGAGGGGAAGCTCTCCCGTCTATAGCTGCAGTGAGTGAATTAAATATTCAGACAAAGTTTACCAATTCTAACCAAGCATGGTCATTAGATGTGCTGGCGGGAAGCTTTAATGAAGTTTACCCATCCTCACTTCAAACAGGAACAAGAATATCAGTTAAAAAACTATTTTATGCAACACCAGCAAGGTTGAAATTTTTAAAATCTTCTCAAGTTGAAAAAAGTTATTGCCATCAAATAATTTTAAAACAGGCTTTAGCAAACCCATGTATAGGATTTAAATTTCAATCAGATGGTCGAGAAATTTTAAATATCAGACCTGAAATACAGAATGATAACTCATATATAAACAGAGTAAGAAATATAATGGGTTCAGGTTTTTCTGATGAAGCTATAAAGATTGAGAACTTTAAGATGATACAAGAAAATCAATGGGCAAAAATTTATGGGTTTATTGGTCTTCCTACCTTAAATAAATCGAATTATAATCAACAGCATCTTTTTATAAATGGAAGGTTCATTCAAGATAAAAACTTATCTGGAGCAATTAGAGCAGCTTATAGAGACACACTTCCAAAAGGAAAGTTTCCTGTTTTTTGTTTGTTCATAAATGTACCACCTGATTTTATCGATGTAAATGTGCATCCTGGTAAAACAGAAGTTAGATTTCAAGATAATGCTCTAATAAGAAGTTTGATTGTAGGATCAATCAGCAGAGAATTAAACGTAAGTTATAGTCAAACTACTACCCATCTTTCGAGAGAGGCCTTGAAACGATTTGATAATGTTACAGAGTTAAGTTCAAATATTCAAAATAAAAGTAACCAATCTTTTTTTGAACATGGAGATATAAGTCCTTCTGTGAAGCCAGTTAGACAAGAGAAAAATCACAATGATGTTACAAAGCTCTTCGATCAGGAGGAGTTTCCATTGGGTGTTGCTTTAGCACAATTCAACAAAAATTATATAATCTCGAGAAATTCAAACGGAATTGTGATTATTGATCAACATGCCGCTCACGAAAGATTAGTTTTAGAAAGAATGAAATTAGCACGAGAAAATAAATCTGTGGAAAAACAAATTTTATTGCTTCCTGAAGTAGTTAATCTTGAACCTATTCCATTAGCCATGATAACAGAAAATATTGATTTGCTAGTTGACATAGGTTTTGTAATTGAGCCGTTTGGTGATGGCATGATAATTGTTAGAGAGGTACCTGCTTTGATAGGAGAGGCTGACATAAAACAAATTATTATTGATCTTGGTGATGACATTTCATTAGCTGGTTTACCGTCTTCTTATAATGCTAAAATTGACTTAATATTAGGAAATATTGCTTGCCATAGATCAGTAAGGTCTGGGAGAAGTTTAAATGAAACTGAAATGAATGAGTTGTTAAGAGAGATGGAACGCACACCAAATTCAGGACAATGCAACCATGGCAGACCAACTTCAATAAGTCTTTCATTAAAGGATATTGAAAAATTATTTAACAGAGCTTGAGTTAAAATAATTTTAGAATAGTTAGTTTAGAGTTCCCGTAAATTTTTTTATCTAACATATCAAAGCCATCAAAATTAAAGTTTTCATTTTTGCTACTCTCAGCAAAAATATAGCTATCTAAATCAATCAAATTATATTGTTTTAATTTAACCAAGCACTCTTCAATGATATTTGAATTATATGGAGGATCTATTAATACAATATCAAAATTATTTTTTATATTTTTAAGTGCTATGTTAGCGTCATCTCTTATGATTTTTATATGAGTCTCATCTTTATAATCAATCTTTAACTTTGAAATATTTTTTTGCAATACATTAATTGCTTTTGGATCCTTATCAATAAAATAGATTAATTTGGCACCTCTGGATAATGCTTCGATGCCTAATGCTCCTGTTCCACTGCAAATATCTATAACATTAGAATTTTGAATTTTTATATTATATTTATTTGATTCTAAAATAGAAAAAAGTGATTCTTTTAACCTGTCAGATGTTGGTCTTATACTAAAATCAACTGGTGGTTGAAGCTTTAACCCTCTAAATTTACCACTTATTATTCTCATAGGTTCTTATGTTTTTATAATTATTTTATTTTTATTATGTCTTAATTTTTTTGGTTGAGATAAACCTAATTGATCGTTCAATACTCGGTTTTTAACTTCTTGTAATTCTCCTGAGGGGAGGTCTTTTAAATTAAAAGGTCCAAAAGATACTCTAATTAGACGGTTCACGTTATAGCCTAGATGGTTCATAACCTTTCTAACTTCCCTATTTTTCCCCTCTCTAAAACTCAATGTAAGCCAAGCATTACTTCCCTGCTGCCTATCTAAAGTGGCATCTATTCTACCATACTTTATACCATCAATTATAATTCCATTTTTCAGTGGTTCCAAATCTTTTGATATCACATAGCCATGAACTCTAACTCTATATTTACGAAGCCACCCTGTTGCAGGTAGTTCAAGTTTTCTAGCTAAATCACCATCATTAGTAAGTAATATTAGGCCTTCTGAATCCATATCTAAACGGCCAACAGAAATAAATCTTGTCTCTATTTTATTTTTCAATTGATCGAAGATTGTTGACCTACCTTCTGGATCATAGTTAGTAACTAAATAACCTCTCTGTTTATGGTACATCCATAACTTAGTTATTACCTTATTGGGTAATGGTTTACCATTTACTTCAATGACATCTCTAGTAGTAACATTAACACCACATTCAGTTAAAATTTTACTATTTAGTTTTACCTGACCATTAATTATCCATCGCTCAGCTTCTCTTCTAGAACATAAGCCTGACCTGGCGATAGCTTTTGCAATTCTCTCGGGTCTAGTATCAGGTACTTTTAGTTTTAAGGTTTCAGTTTTATTTAATGATATTTCTGAATTATTTTTTTTAAAAGTATTTTTCATAATTTTGTATTATAGCTTTTAAGCATTATTAGCAACATAACTGTAAACTAAGGATTAAATTTGCCAAATCAAATTGATTATATGAGTTTAGCTATCAAAGAAGCGATTAAGGCTAAAAATAAAGATGAAGTTCCTGTTGGGGCTATAATAGTAAGGAGGTGCGGAAGTGTTATTGCTAAGGCACACAATTTAGTCGAAACAAGGAATGATCCTACTTGTCATGCAGAGAAATTAGTTATTGAAAAAGCATTAAAAATAACAGGTCAAAGATTTTTAAATAATTGTGATTTGTGGGTTACATTAGAACCTTGTGTTATGTGTTCAGGGCTTATTAAACAGACAAGAATAAGAAGGTTATATTATGGAGCTGAGGATAAGAAGGGGGGAGCCATCGAAAATGGAATTAGAGTCTTCTCAGATAATAAAACATCAATTGAAATTTACTCAGGTTTTTCCACAACTGAATCAGAAAGACTATTAAAAGAATTTTTTAATAAAATAAGGTGATTTTAGAGTTTACCTATATCTCTTCTAAAGAAGCCATTATCCCAATTTATTTCCTCAATAGCCTTATATGCTTTTTTTCTGCAGTCTTGGACATTTTCTCCAATCGCTGTCACAGATAAAACTCTACCGCCACTTGAAATAAGATTTTCATTATCATTCTTAGCAGTACCAGAATGGAAAATTAATATATCATCTTTGTTATCAAACTTATCAAGTAAGGGTAATTCAATTCCCTTTTTAAAGGTTCCTGGATAACCTTGACTTGCTATTACAACAGTTATTGTAGTGTTATCAATAAGATCAATGAAAGTGTTTTCAAGATTGTTTGTGACAGTGTTATGAACAATTTCTACTAAATCTGTGTTAAGGCGTGGAAGTACGACCTGTGTTTCTGGATCTCCAAATCTGCAATTAAATTCAATTACCTTTGGTCCTTCATCAGTAAGCATGACACCAGCATAAAGTATGCCTTGGTAGGGATTACCATTGGATCTCATTCCATCAATTGTCGGCATTATAATATTGTTAAAAATCTTTTCATTTAATTCTTCATTTATTGCTGGTGCTGGAGATATTGCTCCCATGCCTCCAGTATTCGGGCCTTCGTCATTATCATAAGCTCTCTTATGATCTTGAGCTGTCGCAAGTAAAATTGCGGTATTGCCGTCTGATACTGCAAACACGCTTGCCTCAATACCAGTTATTCTTTCCTCAATTAAAATTGATTTTCCAGCATCGCCAAATTTATTTTTTTCTATCATTTGAGTGGATGCCTCAATTGCTTCATTCACTGTATCACAAACTATAACACCTTTACCTGCTGCAAGACCATCTGCTTTTACAACACAGTATCCATTTAACAATTCTATTTGGTCTTTTGCAGTCTTTAAATCACTACAATATTTAAAACTTGGTTGAGGAATATTATATTTTTTACAAAAATTTCGAGAGAAGATTTTTGATCCTTCCAACTTTGCAGCTTCTTTAGATGGTCCAAATGCATTAATACCTATTTCGGATAATTTATCTTTTAAGCCAAGCACTAAGGGGATTTCTGGTCCTATGAAAACTATGTCTGCTTTCATGTCTTTTGCTAGCCTACATTGTCCATCAATATCGTCAGCGGCTATTGGATAACATTTAGCAAAAGTTTCAATGCCAGGGTTACCAGGAGCAACCATTAGCTTTTTTGTTAGTGGAGATTTTGAAAATGAATAAGCAATGGCATGTTCTCTGCCACCTCCACCCACAACTAAAATATTCATAGATTATACACCCCAAAAAGCTTTCGATTTTGTTCAATATGCCATAGTATCGAATTATGATAAATATAAACCTTATTTAAATTAATGGAAAATAATAATAACAATCCTGTATATTCTGTAGGTGAATTTTCTCAAGTTATTAAAAAATCAGTCGAGACAAATTTTAGTTATGTTCGTATTAGAGGTGAAATTTCACGTCCCTCATTTCCTGGATCAGGTCATGTATACTTTACTCTTAAAGATACAGACGGAACTATTGCAGCAATAATCTGGAAATATACATTACCCAGACTTTCTATCAGGCCTGAAGAAGGCATGGATGTCATTTGTACTGGAAAAATTACTACTTTCGCAGGGCAATCAAAATATCAAATTATTGTAGATAGTATGGAAGTTGCGGGTGAGGGTGCACTTCTTAAAATGCTTGAAGATAGAAGAAAAAAACTACTGGCTGAAGGTTTATTTAAACAAGAGCATAAAAAGCTAATTCCATACCTGCCAAAAAGAATTGGTGTCATAACAAGTCCTTCGGGGGCTGTAATAAAGGATATATTACATAGAATATCAGATCGTTTCCCTTCACATGTTTATTTGTGGCCTGTTGCTGTTCAGGGTGAAGGTTCAGCTCAACAAATAGCCAATGCCATAGAAAAGTTTAATCTATTCACAGATCAAACAAATTTTAAGAAACCAGATCTACTTATTGTCGCAAGAGGTGGAGGCAGTTTAGAAGATCTATGGTCTTTTAATGAAGAGGTAGTAGTTAGAGCGGTTTTTAATAGTACAATACCAGTTATTTCAGCAGTAGGGCATGAAACTGATACAACATTGATTGATTTTGTATCTGATTTAAGAGCTCCAACACCAACTGGAGCTGCTGAAAAGTCAGTACCGGTAAGAGTTGAATTGATAGCCAGAATTGTTGAATTAAATTTAAGACTTAAAACTTCATTTACTAATAAATTAAATAACAATAAAGATCGACTTAGTAATCTTATCAGACTTCTAGGTAAACCCGATCAGATATTTGATAATAAAAACCAAATATTAGATTTTATTTACAAAGATATTGAAAACTTGTTTAAGAATACTTTTATAGAACAGAAAAACAAAATTACTCAACTTACTCAAAGATTAATACCACCAAAAGTATTAATAAGTAATTTAGATTCAAAACAACAACTGTTAGATACGAAATTTAAAAATTATTTAGAAAATATTTTAAAAAACAAAGATACAAAATTAGCTTCACTCAGCCAATTATTAGAAGCATCTAGTTTTAACAGTGTGCTTGAAAGGGGTTTTACGCTTGTGATGGACAATTATGGCAAACCAATTAAACTCAGCAGTGATGCTCCAAAAAATGCAAAACTTAAAATAAAGTTTTCAGATGAGATTCGATCAGCAATATTGGATAAATAATATTCAATATATATTTACCTAACATGACTAGAAAATTTTAATTTATTTGCCCCATCGTCTATGAGCCCAAAGCCATTGTTCTGGTTTGTCAATAATCCATTCTTCTATTCTAGATGAGATTAATCTGGTTATTTCGAATATAGCTTTATCTTTTTCTAAATTCTTTGGAATTGTTAGTTTGTTCTCTACACTCATTCTGAATTTTATTCCTTTAAAACGTTCTACTCTTACCATATATATTGGAACGTTCCATTTTAAAGCCATAACCGCCGCAGCTTGAGGAGTTGGTGTTTCTATCCCAAAAAAAGGAACCTTTATTCCCTCTCGTAAAAGTTGATCACCAGTTAAACCAACTACTTCACCACTTTTAAGTTTCCCTGCCATTCCAATAGCAGCAAGACGACCTTTCCTGTAAAAATCAGCATTTGCATCTTTATTTCTATGAATTTGCATTTTATTTAAAATCCAATTATTAATAGGCCTGAAAACATATCCTGCTCTTCTTCCAGCCAGGTCACCAACTCTTAAAAGAAATTCCCAATTGCCCATATGAGCTCCTACTAGAATAGCAGGGCCTAGTTTTATTTTGTCTAAACCTTCTGTTTCTAAATTGCCTAACTTTATCAATTTATTAATATGAGGCATTTCTCCTATAGTTTGACCAAGAATAAACCAATGTTGAGACGAGAGTTTATTGATTTCTTTTTTGGATTTTTTAGGAAATGCAATCTGCATATGTTTTTTAACACGATTATTGTAAAAGGTAAGTGGAGCAATTAAGTACATTAAAGTTCCACACAAATATGATGAAAGTTTATAAGGAAGGATTTTTAGTATTAGAAAAAATGGAACAGCTAGAATTGCAGCTATTGGGTCATGAATATATCTATCAAATTTTTTTTTAAGTAGATAAATAAAATGATTAATCATTTAGTTTTTCCTGCAAAAATGGCTTGAAGACAGCTTTATCTTTCATGTCTAACTCCATCTCTATTGGGAGAAAATTAATTATATTTTTATTATCATTGATTTTAACATAATCTTTTTCTGTAGTAATTAATTTTAAGTTTTGGATATTTGCTTCTAATATTAATTTATCAATATCCTCATTTTTATATTCGTAATGATCTGGAAATGATTTTGTATACATAACATTAAAACCATTAGCTTTAAGTGTTTCATAAAATTTAATCGCATTTGCTAGTCCACAAAAAGCTAAAAGTTTATCGTTTTTAATTTTTGGTGATTTTATCGTTTTAATTTGGGGATTAAATATAATTTTATTATAAACATTGTAAAGGTCAGTGTCTTTATTTTCGTTTCCAGTAAGTACGATGGCATCAATTCCTAAAAGACCTTGATTTATGGGTTCTCTTAAGGGGCCGGCAGGGATACAAAACTTATTTCCAAATTTTAAATTCTTATCTATTAACAAAAATTTAATATCTTGCTTTAATTGATAATTTTGAAGACCATCATCCATTATAATTATATTAAAATCACTTTCATGGTTCTCAATTAATTTAGCTCCATGTGATCTATTCTTTGAGACAATTGTTGGACCAACTTTGTTTAATAATAGTGCTTCATCTCCAACTTCTTTAAATTTATGCGTGTCTTTCACTTCAATTGGACCTTTGAGCAATCCCCCATATCCTCTAGTCAAAAAAACTGGTTTATATCCTAATTTCTTTAAAAATTTAAAGGTGTAAATTGCAAATGGAGTTTTTCCTGTTCCGCCAACAGTAATATTTCCAATACAAATCACTTTTAATTTTGATTTATATTTTTTTATAAAAACTTTTTTTAGAAATGAAATTAAAATCCATAATATCGATAAAGGAAAAAGTAAAAAACTTTGAATCTTTGAGTATGAATTATTTTGATACCAAAATTTTGGGGATTCAATCATATTTAAGCAACATTATTGTTATTACTTAGACTTAGTAATTCAAGTAAATGAATACTTGCCTCATCAGCACGTTGTTGCGCATAACCAGATGCTATTAAGCTGTTTTTTCCCATATCCTCTAAACGTTCATTGTTACTTATCAATGCAACAATATTATTAAGAAAATTTTCATTCATTTTAGGTCCTTTTTCTATTTGTATTGCTCCTCCAGACCAAACAAGATCTTTAATTTGAGCATTACATTTTTCTGAATGAGGCCCCATTATTACTGGTTTGCCAAATTGCGACGCTTCAGAAGGACTATGACCTCCAACTGGAACCATTGACCCTGCTACATAAACTAAATCAGCCACTTCAATAAGAGATCCCATTTCCCCCATAGTATCTGATAAGTAAAACTTGTCATTTTTAGATGGATAATCTCCTTTACTTCTACATTTTATATCAAACCCTGCAGATTTTACTCTATTTTGTATACTAATGCTTCTTCTTATGTGACGAGGTGCAATAATTATTAAGATATTATCATGGGCGTTTTTTCTCAATAAATCAGCTAATTTGATCATTAACTCTTCTTCTCCTGGATGTGTTGATGAAGCTAATATAATTTTCTTTTTTGTAAGATTTTTTTTTAAATTTATTACATAATTTTGATTGATTGGTGGTTTTTCAGCAATAGATTTTAAGCTAGTTAAACTCTTAACATTCTTAGCACCTAATTTTTTAAAAAGCGCCTCTTGTTTTGGATCTACTGCTAAAACATTTGTTACTTTTCCAAAAATTTTCTTAGCTAAAAAAAAACCTAATCCAGTCCAGAAACGCGCAGATTTGTCAGACATTTGAGATGAAGCCAAGACAGTCGGAATTTCAGTATTTGCTGTTAAATAAATTAAATTAGGCCAAAAATCTGATTCTAAAAATACAGCCATGTTTGGTTTCCAATGCCCTAAAAATTTAGATACAAATTCGGGGTGATCATAAGGATTGTATTGATGAATTGCAGGTAAACCTTTTTTTATTTTATCTTTAATTAGTTTTGCTGCTGAAAGTGTATTTGTAGTCAATAAAAAAAATTCTTTATTATTAATCCCATAACCATTTTTACTCATAGAGTTAGCTAGTGCGAGAGCTGCAACTGACTCACCAACGCTAGTGCCATGTAACCATACTAGTGTTCCATATGGTCTATTTTTTTTTGAAATGCCAAATCTTTCTTTAATTCTATGTATATCCTCCTTTCCTTTTTTTTGTCGCCTTTCTAAATAGCTGGGTAAAATAAATTTTACTATTCCCCATAAAAAATTATAAGTAGTTAGTGACATATAATATCCTATTTTATTTTAAATAAATTCGATTAACTTTATTTTCTACTAGTGTTGTTAGGCGTTTGATTTCATGTTCAAGAAAAAGTCTTATAATTTCTAGTTCTTCTTCATTTATCTTTTTTTTAACATTTATTGGCTTGCCAAAACTATATGCACCTTTTGAGAAAGGGTATGGTAAAACAAAACTATCCCATGAATTAATTATCTTGAACTTATTTGTAGCCCAAACGAGTGGGATTATAGAAGTATCTGTTATTTGAGCTAATTTAATTATACCCTCTTTTACTTTTTCTTTAGGTCCCTTGGGTCCATCTGGAGTAATTGCAACACTTTCACCCAATTGTATACATTTAACCATTTTTCTAAAAGCTTGCATTCCGCCTTTTTTTGAAGAACCTAAAATGACATTCATGCCAAGATATTTGAATACCACAGAAGTAACCATGCCGTCAGAATGACTGGATTGTAGAGCATTGATAATTCTGTTTCTTGGTAAAAGATGAGGCCCTAAAAATAATTTATTGTGCCAACAACAAAAAATATATTTTTTATTACTATTAAATATATTTGATTTTTCATTTTCAACTATATATTCCCATTTAATTGAGCGCGATATCAAATGTGTTATAGAGTAAAACAATAACCCTATTAATTTTTGGCCAATGTTAATTTTGCTAAAACGTTTTATAATACGCATTTATTAATCCATGTCATTGATAGATAATTTTAATAAAATTTAAATTAAATTTCCACAAAACAAAATAACTATCTATACATATAATTTATATTATAAGTTATTATTAGGTTGATATTAAAGTAGATTAATATGAAAAGTATCAAATGATTGCTGATGTTAATAAAGTAATAATTAAAAATTTTTGGAATGATTTTGTATCAAGATATAAATTTGATATCATTATAGCTTTTTTTTTATTAATCTTAGTTGCCGCAACTGCTTCAATTTACCCATATTTAATACAACTTGTATTTGATGGTTTGTTAGATAATGAAAATAATAATTGGATAATATTACCTATGATTATTGCATTAATCGCAGTAATTAGAGGTATAGCAATGTTTTTTCAAATAAAACAAGTATCTAAAATTTCTTTATCTATCGTAGTCGATATTCAAAAAAAATTAAGTAAGCATTTAATTAATACTGATCTAGTGGAACTTAATAAATTTTCGTCAGGAAACCATGTTTCCAGAATAATGAATGACGTGATTTTAATCAGAGATGGTTTTGAGAGAAGTGTAAATAATTTAATAAGAGACACTCTGACAATAATTGCATTAATGTCTTATCTCATTTGGTTAGACTGGCTTCTTTCAATACTAGTATTTGTTATATATCCGATCGCTCTTCGACCAATTTTTAGAATTGGAAAAAAGCAGAAAATTATAGCCACTTCTCTTCAAGAGCAAATGGAGACCGTTACTTCAACTTTAACCGAAATGTTGCAAGGTATTAGAATGGTAAAATCATATAACTTAGAAAATATGGAAATAAAAAGGTCAGAAGATGTTTTAAACAATCTTTTTTCTAAAATGTTTAATCTTGTGATTGGAAGAGCAAAAATATTGCCTATTTTAGATATTTTAGGTGGTGTCGCAGCTGCTTGTGTTATTGGTTTAGCAAGTTATAGAGTTTCTTTAGGAGAACTTTCGCCAGGAAGTGTAGTAGGCTATGTTACTGCTTTACTTATGATTGCACAGCCTGCAAGAGCTTTAGGAACATTTAATACAATATTTCAAGAAGCTATTTCTGCTCTAGGAAGAATATACCTGCAATTAAGTATAATACCTAAAGTTAATAGTATGACTTCTGCTGTTGATATAAAAATGCCGAATAACAAAGCACCAACAATATCATTTAAAGACGTAAGTTTTTCTTACAATAAAAAATCAAACGTTTTAAATAATATCAATTTTTATATAAATGCAGGATCAAAAGTGGCCTTAGTAGGTCAGAGTGGGGCTGGTAAATCTTCAATAATCAATCTGATTTCTAGATTTTATGACCCAGTTTCTGGTGAAATTTCTATAAATGAACAAAATATTAAAAATGTAAATATAAATTCGCTCAGAAATAATATTGCACTAGTTAGCCAAGATACAATTATATATAACAAAAGCTTTCTGGATAATATCAAATTTGGAAATTTAAAAGCTGATGATAAAAAAATTAAAGAAGCTGCTAAAAATGCTGGAATTCATGATTTTATAAACACCTCTTTGAACGGTTATGAAACTATTGTTGGGGAAGGTGGAAATAATTTATCTGGAGGTCAGAAACAACGTATATCCATTGCAAGAGCAATACTCAAGGACGCGCCAATACTATTACTGGATGAAGCGACAAGTTCTCTTGACGCTGAAACTGAAAATGAGATTAATAAGACATTAGAAAAATTAACCAAAAATAAAACTACCATTACTGTTGCGCATAAATTATCTAATATTGTTAAATCTGATAAGATAATTTTATTTAATAAAGGTAAAATTGTTGATATTGGTAAACATTTTGAGTTGATTAAGAGATCACCATTGTATAAGAAATTATATGGTGATAACTAAATAAAAAATCATTCTCTTCTAAAAACATCATCTAATAATCTGTTAATCCACCACACCGATCTAAAACTATTCTCTAATTTTTTAGGACTGTATTTATTTTTAACCCAATCCATGAATTTAATTTTACTTTTTCTATAATCTAATGAATAGCTTTCAACAAAAGAGTCTAAAATTCCAGGTTTAGCCCATTTTATATGTAAATAGGTCCATGAAAGTTGTCTTTTAGCAAAATCAGGATGATGTCCTTTATGAATAAGCATGTATAAAGCGCACATTATGCCTGCTCTGTCAGCACCTGATTTACAATGTATTAAAGCTGGATATTCAATATTATTAAACAATTTTTCAGCTTCGAAAATCATTTCTTTTTCAGGTGCAGCACGTGATCTTGCTTTAAAATCAATTAAATTAATTTTATATTTGTTACAAGCTTCATTTTCCAATAACCAACCACCATCCTTCCTAATCCCTCTTAGGTTAACGATAGTTTTAATCCCAAGTTTGCTATAATCTTTGATCCTTGATGGAGTCGGCATATTGCTTCTATACAGATTTTCATCAACTTTATGAAAATTATTATAGAAAAATCTTAAAAATCCATGATCTTTGATAATCATGTCAAACCAAGCTAAAAATCTATTAAATTTAAATTGTTTAACTCTTGCTTTCAATTAATTAGTTTCCTGCAATAGTCATTCCCTCAATAAGTAAAGTTGGGCAATTTATAGAATGTGAATAATCAATATCATTAGCAGGTTGAAGTGTCATGAACATCTCTTTTAAATTGCCTGCAATAGTAGCTTCAGTTATTGGGTTAGAAAACTCACCATTTTTTATCCAAAATCCACTTGCACCTCTACTATAATCACCTGTAACCATTGATACACTGCTGCCAATCATGTCAGTTACGTAAAATCCTTCACTTACATTGGATATCAATTTCTCTGGAGTAACTTCACCTGGCATCAAAATTAGATTTGAAATACCTGGAGCAGGAGGTCCACTAATACCTCTTTTTGCATTTCCTGTTGGTGACATATTTAATTGTTTTGCTGAAGATAAATCTAATAGCCATTGTTGAAGAACACCTTCATTTATTAGTAAATTTTTTGAAGATCCTAGACCTTCCCCGTCAAATAATCTTGAAGCTAAACCTCTTTTAAGAAATGGATCATCAACTAGACTAATAGATTTATTTGCTATTTGTTGGTTTAACATATCTTTTAAAAAGCTTGTTTTTCGTGCTATAGACGAGCCATTGATTGCAGAGGCAAAATGACTTGCTATAGACCTTGACACTCTAGGGTCAAATATAACTGGGTATTTACCTGTCACAGGTTTTTTGGCTCCAATTCTAGCCAATGTTTTTTTTGCAGCTTCAAGACCAATTTTTTTTGAATTTGTAAGATCCTCTCCAAAGACTTTTGAAGAGTAATCATAATCTCTTTCCATTTTTCCATCTTTTTCAGCAATTACAACAACTGAAACGCTGTGATTAGATTTTTTTGAATTTCCAAAAAAACCATTGGATGTCATTAAAAGTGTCTCTCCTTCACCCCAAGAGGCGTCAGCTCCATCACTATTGGTTATCCCTTTGACACCTAAAGCCGCGTCTTCAACTTCAGAAGCTCTATCTCTTATAATATCTATGCTGGGCTCAACTTCGTCATAGCTATCAATAATAGCTTTATTATTTAATGGGAACTCATGAAGCATTTCTTTATCAGCAATAAAACTGAATTCGTCTTGAGGAGCAATTTTAGCCATTTCAACAGCTCTTTTTGCAACAACTTTAATAGCATTCTCAGAGTTTTCATTTGTTGAAACTGAGGCAATTTTATTATCAACAAATACTCGTAAGCCAGTGTCAAAATCTTCATATCTTTCTATATTTTCGTCTTTACCCAATCTTCTTGTAAGTGAAACACCTCTACTTCTTGATAAAACGCAATCGGCTGCCGTTGCTCCATTTGAGATGGCTGTTTCTATTAAAAGGTTCATTATATCTTTGTCATTAAGTTTTTGTGCACACATTCAAAATAAGTCCTATAAAAAATAAAAAATTACAAAAAAATTATTCTTGAGTTATTAATATACTGTTCGAGTTGTTGCAATATTTATAAGTATTAAAAAAGGTTAAAATGAAAAAGAATGTTTTTATAGACGGTGAAATTGGTACTACTGGCTTGCAAGTTTATGAAAAATTAACAAAACACCCTAATGTTAATATTTTATTAGTCAATCAAGACAAAAGAAAAGACCTAGATTATAAAAAAGAAATGTTCGAAGCATCAGATGTATCTTTTTTATGTTTGCCTGATGATGGTGCAATTGAAGCTGTTCAAATAGCTAATCAACTAGGAAATAAATCTCCAATAATAATTGATGCTTCAACCGCTCATAGGACAAATCCTGATTGGGCATACGGTCTTCCGGAATTAGGCTTAGAATTTAGAAAAAAGTTATTACACTCTAAACGTATTGCTGCTCCTGGATGTTATTCTACTGGTGCAAATGTGATCTTAAAGCCACTTTTAGAAAATAACTTCATAAGTCATAAAAATCCAATAGTTATTAATGCTGTAAGTGGCTATTCCGGTGGAGGAAAGGCATTGATAAATTACTTTAAAGAAAAAGATCATGAGCCTTTTTTTAATTATGGATTAAAATTAAATCATAAGCATTTACCTGAAATTATATATCATAATAATTTAGAGTTAACGCCAATTTTTAGCCCATCTGTTGGAGATTTTATTCAAGGTATGATCGTATCAATACCAATACATTTTCATTGGTTTAAAAAGAAAATTAATACCGAAATAGTTCGGTCCTGTATGGAGGATTATTATTTAGGTGCACATTTTATAAAGGTTTTGAAAAAGGATGAAGGAATTAGCCCCCAAGGTTATTTTAGGCCAGATAATTTAGTTGGTACTAATAATTTAGAAATAAGTGTTTTTGGAAATGATGATAATAATCAACTAATAATATCATCAAGGTTAGACAATCTAGGCAAAGGAGCCTCTGGCGCTGCTATTCAATGCATGAATATAGCTCTTGGATTTGATGAAACTTTAGGTCTATAAATCTCTAGGTAATTTTATAAGATGGGAAAAAATAACCTAAATGAAAATGATGAATTATTTCCTAATCTATCTTTTTACAATAGAGCTGTAAGTTATCCATATTTTGCCCCCAATTATTCTTTTTCTTTTTATAAGGGTCAATTTGTGAGAGGAATATGTTTTGATTTAGATAAAAGAACACCCATTTTGTCTGTCGGATCAAATAGGTCACCTTATCAATTAAAAAGAAAGTTTTCTATGATTCAAGATATATGCGTTACTCCAGCAACATTATATGACTCTGACATAGTATATGCAGCGTCTGTATCAGCTTATGGATCAATGCCTGCTACACAATGGCCTTGTGAAGGAGCAAAAGTTGATCTTAACGTATTATGGCTCAATGAAAGTCAATTAAATATAATGCACTTAAGTGAGGCCTTGGGTGTTGCTTATAATTTTGTAAAATTGAAATTAGGAACTGTAAAAATAAAAGAATTTGAATGGCAAAAAGAAATATATGGATATGTGTCAATACCAGGTGTTTTTTCTTTTAATGAAGATAAACCTAAAAGATTATCGGCGTTAAAAGCACAAAACACTAGTTTAAAAGGTATCTATGAAAGTGAGGCACTTATTTATCTTAAAAATTTTTTAGGTGTTAATGATAAAAATTTTTCACAGTGGCTAGATCATGTAATAAACGATAAGATTTACAGGCTTGAAATTCATAAGATACTTAAATCTAAAGCAATACAACCTCAAAATCCTAATTGGGATGTACTTGAAACAAATTTAAAAGGTGAATTGATTATTTAATCATATATCAAATAATTACTTTGCGGCGTTTCCAAAATTAAAATTGTAATTATTATGAATAAACTAAGAGCTAAATAGTAAAGTATCCTTTATTCTAAAAGATTATTGGGTATATGTTATCTTTTTGATATTTAAATACATAAATCAATTAAAATTAAGAAATATATGCTACTTATCAGCATGATTTCCATAAAATAGAGGCTTTTTTAAATTATAGTGATAATTATTATCAAAAAATAAATCTATTAAAATCAATATGTTAGTAAAAAAGGTGAAAAAAAAACATATTTTATTAACTTTTATTTGTTGCCTAACTTTAATTTCCAATTTATTGTTTTGCTTATTATGCTAAATTTGCATAGAATCTAGCAGTTGCTAGAAATTAAACATGACAAGTATAAGGGGAGTTTATAAATGTCTTTTTTAAAATATTTAATACCGGCTACATTATTAGCTGGACTTCCAACACTTGCTTATGCAGGATCCCACGCTAGTGGAAACCTGGATCCAAGCGATTTTGTTGGTATAAGTTTTTGGATAATATCTATTGCCATGGTTGCAGCAACTGTTTTTTTCTTAATGGAATCATTGAGAGTTAAAGGCAAGTGGAGAACATCTCTAGTTGTTGGTTCTCTCGTTACCTTAGTTGCGGCTGTTCACTATTTTTACATGAGAGATGTGTGGGTGTCCACAGGTGCATCACCTACTGTATTTAGATATGTAGACTGGATTATTACAGTTCCATTACAAATGATTGAATTTTACCTAATTTTAGCTGCTTGTACTGCCATTGCAGGTGGTGTCTTCTGGAGATTATTTGTTGGATCATTGGTGATGTTAATCGGTGGATATCTTGGTGAAGCAGGTTTCATTAACGCAACGTTAGGTTTTGTTATTGGTATGGCTGGTTGGATATTCATTCTTTATGAAATCTTTGCTGGTGAAGCAAGTAAAGTTAATGCTGCTGAAGCTCCAGACTCTGTTAAAACAGCTTACAACACCATGAAATGGATTGTGACTATTGGATGGGCTATCTACCCTATAGGTTATTTCATGGGATATATGGCTGGTGGTGTAGACGATAACAGCTTAAATATTGTCTATAACTTAGCTGATGTAGTTAACAAAATCGCTTTCTGTTTAGCTATATGGGCTGCTGCTACTGCAGAATCAGACGCATAAAATCAAATTTATAATAACTTAAAGCCTGTAGGTAAAACTACAGGCTTTTTTTTTAATATATTTAAATTCATAATATAGAAATTATTAGAAATAATGGACGGATCAGTAAAAGTACAAAAGAAAATTAAAAGTATTGTAATTGGTGGTGGTTTTGGTGGTATTGCTGCTGCTCTTAGATTAAGGGCGCTAGGTCACCAAGTTACATTAATAGAAAAATTAGGTTGTCTAGGAGGTAGGGCACAAGTTTTTAAGAAAAATGGTTTCAAACATGATGCAGGACCGACAGTAATAACCGCTCCTTTCTTGTTCGACGAACTTTTTGAGTTATTTGGTGAAAATAGAAAGGATTATGTTGAATTTAAACCATTAGATCCATGGTACAGATTTCATTTTCACGATGGTCAAACTTTTGATTATTCTCAAACAATTGAAAAAACAAAAAAAGAAATGAAAAAATTTTCAGTTGAAGATGCTAATAATTATGAAGATTTGTTAAACGCGTCAAAATCAATTTTTGACGTTGGATTTACAAAGCTTGCAGACAAGCCATTCAATTCATTCTCTTTTATGTTGAAACAAATTCCATCTCTTCTCAAATTAAAGAGTTATTTAACTGTCTCTCAATTAGTAAACAAATATATCAAAAATTCAAATCTGAGAGCGGCATTTTCAATACATCCGTTATTAGTGGGAGGGAACCCATTTTCAACTACTTCTATATACGCCTTGATACATTTCTTAGAAAGAAATTGGGGTGTGTATTTCAGTATGGGCGGAACTGGAAAACTAGTTGAAGAATTAACAAAACTACTTAAGCGATCTGGTGTCGAAGTGAAGTATAATACTGATATTAAAACTGCATATCAGAAGAATGGTAAAATTGAAAAATTGGAGAGTATGGTCGGAGAAGTTTTTCTTCCAGATAATATCGTTTTCAACGGAGATCCACCAACTTTTTATAAAGAAATCTTGAAATCTAATAGTTTATTCGAAAAAAGAAAAAAATTTTTACCTGAGAAGTTGACTACTTATTCCATGGGAATGTTTGTTTTGTTTTTTGGAACAAAAAAACAGTATCCCAAAATAGCTCATCACACTATTTGGTTGGGAAAAAGATTTAAAGGCTTATTAAAAGATATTTTTGATAATAAAATTTTAAGTGAAGATTTTTCGCTTTATATACATAGACCTACTGCAACAGATCAAAGCTTTGCTCCTAAGGGGTGTGATAGTTTTTATGTTTTATGTCCAGTTCCAAATTTATTAGGCAATGTTGACTGGAGTGTTGAAGGTAGTAAGTTACAAGCTAGAATTGTTAAGGCCCTTGAACTTACTATTTTACCTGATTTACAAAAAAACATATCGGATGATTTTTTCATGACACCTGTTGACTTTAAAAATAACTATAGATCAACTCATGGCGCTGGTTTTTCAATTGCACCAAATTTTTCTCAGTCAGCGTGGTTTAGGTATCACAATAAAGACCCTCATATTAATAATTTATACTTTGCTGCTGCTGGAGCACATCCTGGAGCAGGTGTCCCAGGAGTTTTATCATCAGCAAAAATTGTAGAGAGTCTAATAAAATAAAAGAGTGCATTAATGGACAACCATATCGATAATGCTAAATTAACACTCAAAAGAAATGGTAAGAGTTTT
>QBYJ01000005.1 GCA_003282885.1 SAR116 cluster bacterium AG-325-F22 | reverse complement strand
CTGGAAACTGAATTATTAGGTTTTTCACAATATTTTGCTTCAGTAATAAATCTGTCATTAATTGCAAATTCGCTTAAAAAAATTTCTGATGAATTTTCAGATTTAAGCTTATAATGCAATATACCATTTAATAATTTTTTACCAATTATAGAATAAACTATATCTAAGTTATCTTTTTTAAAAATTTTTGTATTTAACTCAAATTCGGTCATTGTTAAATCTTTCCCTAAAGCAATTTACAATACCATTTTTTTTGATAGGGAGCGGTCACCTAAAATTTATAGAATTCTAATTAAGACACATTAAAATGTCTAATTTTATATTTCTCGTTTCGGGAATATATATAGTTGATTTTAACATTAGTTTTTATTTTAAATATGAAATGTGAGCTCAGATTATTTTTCAACTAGCGTGTCTGAGTTCACATTTATTTAACATGATAATAATTAAATATAGCCACTTTTCAAGCTTTCATTTAGATTTCTTAATTATAACTAGTTGGGAGGTTAGTAATTGGGGGGTAAAGGAAGCGAATTTTTACAAAATAATTTTTTATCTGTTTGGCATCACTTTCTATCGTTTGAAATTGAGAGGTCTAAAGTGGCTGTAAAGGCATGGGGTAGTGCAAATGGTTACTTAGTCTTTCAAGTAATTGCATGGCATCATATAGTAATTTTAACAGCAAAGTCAGATTCAAAGTTTAGAGGAGATGCTGTAGATTTATGGTACAAATTTAGTAAATTTGGATTTGAAACCAATACAGTATTAACTTATACTTTAATAGCAGAGTTAACTTCATTAAGTATAGAAACTGTAAGAAGACAAGTAAAAAAATTAGTGGATAGTAAGTGGGTTTCCTATTCAAAAAAAAATGGTGTCATATATAATCCAAGTGAGGAAAACAATAATTATTTAGCAAATAAATTTAATAAAAAAGAGGTTGCAAATTTAGGAATTTTCTTGGATTTAATAGAAAAAAGGAAGTCTAGTTTCAACAATTAATAGGAACAAAACTTGGAAATTAAAAATAAAGTTATAGTGGTAACTGGAGGAGCAGGAGGAATTGGGTTAGCCATAGCTAAAGAATTCATAAAAGAAAGTCCTAAGATCATAATTTTAGTAGATATTAGTTTTAAAAATTTTAGCTTTAAAAGTGAAAAAATTCTATGTGAACAATGTGATGTAACTAATGAATTAAATATTCAAAATTTAATTGACAAAATTAATATTAATTTTGGATTGATTGATATATTTTGTTCCAATGCCGGAATACTATCTTTGGGCAGTGAACAAACGTCAAATGAAGATTGGAGTAAAAACTGGAATTTACATGTAATGTCCCACGTTTTTGCAGCAAAGAAACTATTACCCGACATGTTAAAAAGAGGCAGTGGATATTTTGTTAATACATCATCTGCTGCTGGGTTATTAAGTCATATTGATTCTATTACATATTCCACAACAAAACATGCAGCCATTGGTCTGGCAGAATGGCTAGCAATTACATATGGGAAACAGGGAATCGGTGTTTCAATTTTGTGTCCACAGGCTGTTGAAACTGCAATGACAAAAGGAAGAGAAAACGAGGTTTCTGCTTTGGATGGTATGATGAAGCCTGAAGCTGTAGCAATAGACGTTATAAACGCTATTAAAGACGAAGTTTTTTTGATTTCTCCTCATAACGAGGTTGTTGGTTATTTTCAAAACAAAGCTAAAAATTATTCAAGATGGATAGGCGGAATGCAAAAATTAAAAAATAGACTTAAAACTTAGAAATTAAATTGCATCAGCTATGGCTGAACCACAACTAATAGTATTTGCCTTACCTCCTAAATCACCTGTTCTGTACTCTTTTTTTTCTAAAACTTCTTCAATAGCGCTTACAATATTATCTGAAGCCTGTTTATGCCCTAAATGCTCAAGCATCATTGCACCAGCCCAAATCTGACCAATAGGGTTTGCAATACCTTTTCCAGCAATGTCGGGCGCAGATCCATGAACAGGCTCAAATAATGAAGGAAAACTTTTTTCTGGATTAATATTTCCAGACGGAGCTATGCCTATTGTTCCAGTGCAAGCGGGGCCTAAATCTGATAAAATATCTCCAAACAAATTTGACGCAACTACTACATTAAACTTATCAGGATGGAGTACGAAGTGAGCACAAAGAATATCGATATGATATTTGTCCCACTTTACATCAGAGTATTTTTTTGCCATTTCCTCAACTCTTTCATCCCAATAAGGCATTGTTATTGAAATCCCATTGGATTTAGTTGCAGATGTTAAATGTTTTTTTTCTGTTTTTTTTGCTAATTCAAATGCAAATTTTAGTACTCTGTCTACGCCAATTCTTGACATTACGGTTTCCTGCATAACAATTTCTCTTTCAGTGTCGGGAAACATTTTCCCTCCTATTGAAGAATATTCACCTTCAGTATTTTCTCTAATAATATAAAAATCTATATCTCCAGGGTTTCTATTAGTTAATGGTGAAGGAACGCCTGGCATTAATTTAACCGGCCTGAGATTAATATATTGATCAAAATCTCTTCTAAATTTTAATAATGATCCCCAAAGAGATATATGATCGGGAATTTTATCTGGCCAGCCAACTGCCCCAAAAAATAGAGCATCATGAGATCCAATTTGAGTTTTCCAGTCATCTGGCATCATTTGACCATGCTTAGAAAAATACTCATATGAACTGAAATCAAAGTGGTCAAAGTGAAGATTAATACCATATTTATTTGATATCACTTCTAACACTTTTAATGCCTCTGGCATTACCTCAGTTCCTATTCCATCCCCTGGAATTACTGCAATATTATATTTGTTTTTTGTCATAATCTATTCCTAATTAGTTTGATATGGTGTCCATGGAGCAGCTGTCATTAGTTTGTTTTCTTGAGTTAATACAAGTGGTCGAAATTCAGAAGCAAATTTTATAAAATCTTTATCTTTATATATTATTTTCCATAATTCCCTTCTCGCATTATCGTCCTCAAATTGCCAAATATGGATAATTTGGTTTAAGGCACCAACATCACCGATATAATATCTTATTATATTTTTTTTATATTTTTGAAGAGCAGGCCATCCTAAATCTTGATAAATCTCTATAGCTTTAGATAATTTGCCAACATGCAAAGTGTAAGTTCTTAATTCAAAAATGTTCAATATATCCTCCAATAAGAAATTTCTGGCTTTTTAAATAACAAAGTCTGATTGAGTTTTCTCTATTATTATCTAATAATTACATATCAGAAAATATAAGGAAGTTTAATGGATATTTTAGAAATCAAAGATTTAGAAACTTTAGCTCAAAAAAGAGTTCCAAAAATGTTTTTCGACTATGTAAATTCAGGTTCTTGGACTGAAACAACATATAATGAAAACATATCTGATTTTCAAAAAATAAAACTAAGGCAAAGAGTGGCAATTGACATGTCAAATAGAACCCTGGCAACTAAAATGGTTAATCAATCAGTGTCAATGCCTGTCGCGATAGCTCCAACAGGTCTTACCGGAATGCAAAGAGCAGATGGAGAAATATTAGCTGCCCAAGCAGCTGAAGAATTTGGTATTCCATTTACTTTATCAACCATGAGTGTGTGTTCAATAGAAGCTGTAGCAGAAAAAACAAAAAAACCATTTTGGTTTCAATTGTATGTGATGAAAGATAAAAAATTCATGGCTCGTCTCATAGATAGAGCAAAAGAAGCTAAATGTAGTGCCTTAGTTTTAACATTAGATTTGCAAATTTTAGGTCAAAGACACAAAGATGTGAGAAATGGACTGTCTACTCCTCCAAAATTAATTCCCAAACACATTTATCAAGTTTTAACTAGACCTATGTGGTGTCTAAGAATGCTTACTACCAAAAACCATTTTTTTGGTAATATTGTAGGACATGTTCAAGGAATAAAAGATGTAAGATCTTTAGGTTCTTGGATAAGTACCCAATTTGATCAAAAGCTTGATTGGAAAGAAGTAGACTGGATTAGAAAGAGGTGGGGAGGTAAACTAATTATTAAAGGAATTTTAGATTCTGAAGATGCACTTTTAGCAGCAAAAACAGGAGCTGACGCGATTATTGTTTCTAATCACGGAGGGAGACAACTCGATGGTGCATCTTCAACAATAAATATTTTACCAGAGGTAGTCGAGAAAGTTGGGAAGTTAGTTGAAGTCCATTTAGATGGAGGCATTAGATCTGGTCAGGATGTAATAAAAGCCATGTGCCTTGGAGCAAAGGGTACTTATATTGGTAGAGCTTTTCTATATGGTTTAGGGGCTCTTGGTAAAGAGGGTGTAACCAAAGCTTTAGACATTATCAAAACAGAAGCAGACATGACCATGGCTTTATGTGGAAAACGAGATATTCATGATTTAAATAGGGACAATATTTATACGCCTAAATAATTTATATAAGGCAAAAATTTAAATGACAAAAATAATAAAATTAACAACTTATGATTTAAGGTTCCCTACTTCTGATAATCTTGATGGTTCTGATGCGATGAATCCAGATCCTGATTATTCTGCAGCATATGTAATTCTTGAAACTGATAATAAATTATTAAAAGGTCATTCTTTTGCTTTCACACTTGGTCGCGGCAACGACCTATGTTGTGAAGCAATACAAGCATTACAACATATTGTGCTTGGACTTGATGTAGAATGGATAAGCGATAATCTTTCATTTTTTTCAAGAATAATGACCTCTGACTCACAACTAAGGTGGGTAGGTCCAGAAAAGGGTATAATCCACATGGCTAGTGGAGCAATTATAAATGCTGTTTGGGATATTTTGTCAAAAAGAAATAATAAACCTCTTTGGAAACAAGTCTCAGATATGAGCTCAGAAGAAATATCTGGTTCTATCGATTTCAGGCATATAACAGATTTTCTAAATCAAGATGAAGCTAACCAAATTCTAAAGTCCCATGAACAAACAAAATCAAACAGAATTTCTAGGTTAGAAAAAGAAGGTTACCCCTGTTATGTAACTTCTGCAGGCTGGCTTGGATACAGTGACGAAAAATTGAAAAGATTATGTGTTGAAGCAAAGAAAAAAGGGTTTGAATATGTAAAATTAAAAGTGGGTAAAAATCTTAAAGATGACATGAGACGTCTTGAAATTGCAAGAAATACACTAGGTCCTGAAATTAAAATTATGATCGATGCAAATCAAGTTTGGGAAGTTGATGAAGCAATTAAGTGGATGAAATCTCTTTCTGAATTTAATCCGTTTTTCATTGAGGAACCAACAAGTCCAGATGATATTATAGGTCATAAAAAAATAAGAGAAGCTATTTATCCCATAAAAGTAGCAACAGGCGAAGCAGTTCAAAATAGAATTATATTTAAACAATTAATATCAGAGAAAGCTATTGATATAGTCCAATTAGATCCCTGCAGAATGGGAGGTCTAAATGAAGTGTTAGCAGTACAATTAATGGCTGCTAAAAATAATCTTCCAGTTTGGCCTCACGCAGGTGGTGTAGGTTTATGTGAATATTCACAACATCTTGCAATGATTGATTATATATGCGTATCAGGTAGAAAAGACAAACAAATCATAGAGTATGTAGATCATCTTCATGAACATTTTATCAATCCGTGTATAATAAAAAATGCAGCATATATGCTTCCAGAAGAAAGTGGATTTTCAGTAGAAATGAAGCCTGAGACCCTAAAAAATAATTTATTTATTTCCTAGAAAATATTTCTTTTGCAGCTTCACTCATTTCTTTTATGCATACTAAGGCGGTTGGTAATTGGACAGAATTACTTACAAAAGCATGCATCTGTCCTTCAAATAATCGATAATGGACTTCATTACCAAAAGATAAAAGTCTTCTTTTATATGCATCACCTTCATCAACCAGAGGATCCAGTCCTGCTCCAAAAATATATGTAGGGGGAAGGCCAGATAAGTCAGGGGTTAATAGTGGTGATGCTCTCCAATCTACCTGCTCTTCATAAGAATTTAAGTAATGGTCTGCAAAATATTCTATAGTTTTCTTATTTAAAATCATACCTTCAAGGTCTATATCCATTGATCTTCTACACATAGTCATATCTACCCATGGATAAACTAGAATTTGACCATGGACTTTTGGAATTAATTTATCTCTGGACATAATAGTTCCAACAGCAGCTAAAGCCCCTCCAGCACTATCACCACACAAGATAACTTTATTTTGATCAATATTAAATTCATCTGCTCTACTTATAATCTCAGTTATAGCATCTATTGTATCTGTAATTGCTGCAGGAAATTTATGTTCGGGGGCTAGTTTGTAATCAACTGCTATTATAGTCGCATTTGTTTGTTTACATAAATGTCTGCAAACTAAATCGTGACTTTCAAGGTCTCCCATAACAAAACCGCCACCATGAAAATAAATAATTAATGGTTGTTTTTGGTTTATAAGTGTATCTGAATTTTCGTTAAAATATTTTCTTACAGTTATAGATCCTAGAGAACCCTTAAGAGTAAAATCTTCTATATGGGAAATAAATACGCTAAGCTCTTTAGGATTTTCTGCCATTTTAGCTCTCAAAGCTCTCAGCTCTTGAGGAGAAAAGCTTTCCAAGGGAGGTGCGTTGTTTTTAATACGTTCATCAATTAAATTTTGTGTATCTTTATCAATTTGCATGCTAAATTTTCTCCTAACATTTCCCTTATTTATAACCTTAATTTTAGGGTTTTGAAAATGATATTTTAGATAACTAATTAATCTTATTTTTGATAAATATTAAAAATTACTTAATAAACTCGAATTTAATTAAAAGCTTTTAGTGGTATAAATAATGATCATTATTTTTAGTAATAATTTTTATAGCTTTAATAATCTTTCCATTATGGGTTTCAAGGAAGGCTGAATATAAATCTAAGAGAAAATAAATTAGCCAAGGCTAACTTTATTAGGTTATTGACGTGAATAATGCCATGTGCAATATAAGGTGTGTTAACAATTTTTTTAGACTAAACATGATAAACAATCCTACTAACCAAGTTTCAGGCCAATTTGTAATCAAAAATCAAAAGATTTTTAGTTATATTTTTTTACTAATAGGAGTTTTCTTATTCTTTAATATAGGTAATGAAACTTGGGATATCATAAAATCTTCAATTGCTGATGCTTACATACAAGTGACAAGTTTTGTTGCAGGAACTTTGTTGTTTTTCTATTCATTGGAAAAATATCTAAAAATGGATTTAGAAAAAGTTCTCAATAAAAGACCAAAACTAGAAATATTTGTTAGCTCATTTCTTGGTGCGCTTCCCGGTTGTGGGGGGGCTATAATAGTCTTAACTCAATATTCTCGTGGAAAAGTTTCTTTTGGTTCAGTTGTAGCAACATTAACTGCTACAATGGGTGATGCAGCTTTTTTACTAATAGCTAAAGAGCCTAAAATTGGATTATTTATAATGTTAATTGGGTTTTTCGTGGGTTTTGTCTCAGGTATATTAGTAAACTTAATTCATAAGAAAAATTTTATGAAAATGAATGGTTGCGATGTTATAAAATTAAATAGTAAACCGTCAAAATATAAGACTTCAAAAAGCTTAGATTTTATTTGGATAGTACTAATTATTCCTGGAATATTTTTTGGAGTTTTAACAGCTTTTCAAATTGACTTAGATTTATATTTTTCAAATAAATTTATAGAAAATCCAATTACTTTTTTTGGTTTTTTTGCTGGTTCTTTATGTTTCATCATGTGGATATTACCAATAATTAGCGGTTTTAGATACAACCCTTCTGGATCAGATGAAAAGATTGTAAGAAGAACAGTATCAGATACTAATTTTATTACAGGTTGGGTTATTTTAGCTTTTCTTGCATATGAATTAACTGTTCATTTAGGAGAGTTTGATTTAGAGGCTATTTTTAAATCTTATTACTTTTTTATTCCATTGATAGCTATTTTAATAGGTTTTTTACCAGGTTGTGGCCCTCAAATATTAGTTACAACTTTATATTTAAATGGAATAATTCCTTTATCTGCTCAGATTGGAAACGCAATTTCAAATGATGGAGATGCATTATTTCCAGCAATTGCCCTACAACCCAAAGCAGCTTTTATTGCTACTATATATTCAGGCATTCCTGCAATAATAGTAAGCTATAGTTATTTTTTTATTTTTGAATTTTACTAAATTTCAATTTTAATGGATATGTTCATTGTTTCTAATAGATTGATGTTATATAGTCTAATAAACTAGAAGTAAAAAAATGACATTTAAACCTGCTGATATTCCAACAAATGATAGTAAAAGAGTACAAGCTGTAGTCCGAACAGGCGTATTAGATACAAATTCAACAGAACTTTATGACGTTTATTGTCTTTTAGCCAAAGAAATTACAGGATGTCCTGTAAGTTGGACAGGGGTAATAGATGCTGATAGACAGTTCGTCCTTGCTAGAGACGGTTTTCCTGATGAAGTTCCAATTGAGATGCCAAGAAAACAAACTTTATGTCAGTTTGCTCTAGAGAAAACTAATCCACTCATAATTAACGATATGACAAAAGATAAGCGATTTATGTCGCATCCAGCAGTGACAGACATTGGTGTTAAGTTTTACGCAGCATTTCCAATTATTACTTCAGACGGATATATATTAGGGACGTTGTGTGTAAGTGATAATAGAGTAAGAAAGCTGTCAAAACACAAGATTGACTTGTTAATAAGTTTAGCCCAAAAGTTAGCATATCAATTAGAAGTTCAAGTTGCTCAAAGAAAAAGTACTGCAGAAACTACAATAAATATAATGCATAAATTAATGTCTAATTTTGCAGATATAAGTCTTTATAATGCTATATCAATATTAAAATTTTTAATAAATGATGTAATTACAAGTGAAGAAAAAAAATTAATTATTAAGCTTGGTATTGGAGAAAGTAACGAAGGTGATATTTATATATCTAAATATGGGATAAAACTACAAGAACAGTTAAATATGAATATTGGAACTTTGAAAAGAATTAAAAATCTATCTGAGGATGATGATGAATTAATGGACATGCTTAGTAAGATAGAAGGTTAAAGATGTTTGGAAAAATTTTAAATTTTAAATTCACATCCGTAAGCGAAGCTAAACTAGCAGCTTCTTTTTGTTCAGAAAAATTTGGTTCTAAAATCTCTGAATATAATATCATTGGTCTTAATATTTTTATAAGTCAATCTGGTGATTTGAATGTTTCAATAAAATTTGAAAATCCAGATGCATTAAAAAACTTTGAAAATAATTACATTAATATTATTTCAGATTTAAAAGGAAGTTTGGTTTTTAAAGAAAATAACTTTGTTGGTGTTTGTACTTTTACTTATGAAAAAGAAGCAGCAAGTACTGAAATGTAATATTTTATTCGGAGACTTTAAGAATGATAATGGCATCAGAAACCTTTGATGGCACGTGGCCGTTTAATCCTAACTTTTTCGATGGCAATGGTTTTTTACAACATTACATAGACGAAGGACCTATAGAAGCAAAACCTATTATTATGTTACATGGTGAGCCAACTTGGGGTTACATATATAGAAAATTTATTCCAGAACTATCAAATCTTTATCGTGTTATAGTCCCAGATATGATGGGTTTTGGTAAATCAGAAACACCTCAAGATAAAGAATATACTCTTAAAACTCATGTTGAGAACCTTAGCGGATTAATAGATTTCTTAGGTTTAAGAGATATTACATTTGTTGGGCAAGATTGGGGTGGTCCGGTCACAGGTGCTTATTCAATCAGAAACATTGATAAGGTTACGGGTTTCGTTTTAATAAATACTTTATTTGGTTATAGTAAAGAAGAGAGACCTAAAAATTTATCACCCTGGTTTCAATGGATAAAAAAACATTATGAAGCTGAAACATTAGAAGGTATTTTAGGCGAATTGAGTTCAACATTATTATCAGTTATGAAAATTCCAAATTTTACAAATAACCATGTAATAAATGAAAATTGGATAGAGGCCTATTCCTCACAATTTCCTGACCGAGCCAGTTGTAAAGGAGCTATAAATTTTCCATTGGATGCTCTATTAAATAGAATAGTTCCTTATGTTATTGATGGTATAAAACAAGGAGATTTAAAGTCACTATGTTCTAAGTCAGCTGTTTTGGCTTATGGAATGCAAGACAGGGCAATTGAACCAGATTACGCAATAAGAGATTTTAAATCTCTTTTTCCGAATTCAAAAGTTATTGAAATGCCTAATGCAGGTCACTATTCACAAGAAGATGAACCAGAAACTTTAATAAAAATAATTAAAGAATTTATGTTAGAAAATAATAATATTAAATGAGCTTCGTTTACAAAATTTGTTCTAAGAATGAATGGAACAAAGCAATAATAGAAAAAATTTATACTGGATCAGAAGTTGATAATAGAGATGGCTTTATACATTTATCTACTAAAAAACAATTAAAGGAAACAGTTGCAAAACATTTTAAAGGACAAGAAAATCTTCTTATAATTTGTTTTAGGGTTATAAAAATAAAGGATAAACTCAAATGGGAAATATCTCGCAATGAAGAACTGTTTCCTCATTACTATGGAAATTTAGAAACTAATAAAGCTGAAGAAATTTATAATTTGAACTTAAATGCTAATAGTGTCCACGAGTTTCCTGAAAACTTTTTCTCCTGAAAAATAATGCATAAACTGTTTTTTTGCTTGTATGCCGTATTCTTTTCTTTTCTTTTCATTATTAATTGCTTCCATAAGAGTTTCTGACAGTTCTTTTAGACTTAAGGGATTTACACACCATCCAGACCTTGAATGATTTACTGCGTCTACTACTCCACCTTCAATACCCGCAATAGATGGAATACCATAAGCAGCAGCTTCAATGTAAGAAATTCCAAAACCTTCTATAGAATTCTTAACTTTATATGACGGCATAATAAAAAGATCACTATTTTTTATAAAATCAACTTTTGAGTCTCCTGATATTTTTCCAATTAATTTTACTTGTTCTGATAGCCCAAGTCCCCTTATTAAGTTTTGAATTTTATTTTTTTGTGGTCCTTCACCACAAATGTTCCATAAGAAAGGTTTTAAAAACTTATTACTATTTAATTCTGACAAACATTTTAAAACTGGAATAATTCCCTTTCTATCTTCTAACCTACATATTGTTAAAAGTGATACTAATTTTGATTTTGCTCTAAATTTTGTATTTTTTTCAGATGGAACTCCAATTGAATATGTAGGCGGTATAACTATTTTTTGAGTATCTGTAACTTTAAATTCTGTAATCAAATTTTTTGTGTAGCTTGAGCTACAAATAATACAACTAGCTCTATTTAATGATTTTTTGATTTGCCCAAACTTTTTTTTAGTGGATAAAAACTCTTGTCCGTGGGCCAAGACAAATAATTTTTTTACTTTTGATGGTACAGCCTTAATAGATTTCCAGCTGTCACAAATAACGACATCATTATCTTTATAGATTTTATTAACTAAATACTTTTTAATAAAAGGTCTTAATATTTTTGGAGAAAAATTATTATGGATATGAAGCTTTGAGTTTATATAACTATTCTTTTTGGATAAAAAGTGATCAGGAAAAACATGTGTAACTTCTATAGATGAGAGTCTTTTACTTATTGAGATCATTACATTTTGCATTCCTCCAATTCTTGGGGGATAAGTTTGTGTAACTATTATGTATTTCATTTAAATCTTCTTAAAAATTAAATATTATTAAATCAAATTATTTGGTTTAATAGTATAGTAGAATTAACAATAAATAAATTTTATTGAGGTTAATATGTATAAATTGACTTTTAGTCCGGCTTCTCCTTATGTACGTAAAGTGTTATTATCTGCTTATAGCGCTGGAATTGAGAGAGAAATAGAACTTATAACAGTTGACTCTCAAGACAACAGTTTACTTAGAAGTCAAAATCCTCTTGGAAAAATTCCAATTTTACAAAAGCCAGATGGCTTTTTTTTATTTGATAGTAGGGTGATTATTGATTATTTCAATAGAATTGGTGGTGGTTTGATACCTATGGATGGACCTGAAAGAGATATAGTTTTAAGTAGATCAGCTCTTGCTGAAGGTCTTATAGATGCATCACTTTTAGTAGTATACTCAGATAGGTATTCTGGAGGAGAGGTTCCTTCCAAAGTATGGTTAGAATTACAATTGGGTAAAATTGAAACAACATTAGATTTTTTAGAGAAAGATATTATTAATTGGACTAAACCAAACGGATTTGACGCTGCTAATATTGGGCTTGGTGTTGCATTAGGCTATATGTCATTTAGAAATGTTCAAGAGTGGCAAACAGGCAGGCCACAATTACAAAAATGGTTTGATTATGTTGCTTCCAGTCTGCCAGGATTTTCAAAAACAATACCTGCAGCATAATCTAATTTAAGGGTTGATTAATACAGCTCTGAAATCATTAACATTTGTTAGAGTTGGTGAAGTAAAAATTAAATCATTAATTTTTTTAAAAAATGAATATGAATCATTTTTATCTAAATAAGTTTGTGGATTAACTTTTTTAAAAATTGCTTTTTTCAGCGTTTCATCTGAAATATATGCTCCAGCATTATCTTCAATACCGTCTATTCCGTCGGTATCAACTGCAAGGGCACTTATATTTTTTGCTTTATCAAGGGTTATTGCCATTGATAACATAAATTCAGTATTTCTACCTCCTTTACCGTTTCCTGTGACCTTGACCGTAGTTTCTCCTCCAGATAAAAGTAAAATTGGTTTGCTTAAACTAATATTTTTATACTTTTTTTCATTACTTATCTTTATCGCTAATTCAGCCATTTTTTTACCTTCAATTTTAGCCTCACCTTCAAGGCTGTCAGATAAAATTATAGGAATATAACCTTCTTTTTCTGCAACATTAGCTGCGCTTTTGAGTGCCATTATTGGATTGGCAAGCATGTACTGAGGTGATTTTATTAATTGGGGCAATGTATTTTTATAAATAATTTTTTTAATTTTATCACTTACAGCTATTTTGTAATTTTCTAATATAGCTATTGAATCTTTATTTGAGCCATTTGCTTGTATTGTTGGACCAGAGCCAATATAGGCGGGATTATCTCCTGGAATATCTGATATCATATAGGTAGTGAGCTGTGCCGGAAAAATTGCTTTAGCAAGACGTCCTCCTTTTAATTGAGATAGAGATCGTCTCACAATATTCATTTCATCGATTGGAGCACCACTAATTAAGAGTTCTTTATTTATTCTTTGTTTTTCTTCAAAACTTATACCACTTAAAGGTAATGTTAATAAAGATGAAGCTCCTCCAGAAATAAGAAAAACAACATGATCCTTCTCAGATGAATTCATAGCTATATTAAAGATTCTTTTTGAAGCAAGTAAACCATTTGCATCCGGTTCTGGATGTGCGGCTTCAATTACTTTTACAAATTTTGTTTTTGTGCGATGCCCATATCTTGTTATTACTAGGCCTTCAATTGGTCCTTCATAAATATTTTCAAACTCTCTTGCCATACTGGCTGCAGCTTTTCCTGCACCAATAACTATAAGTTTTCCTTCAGGTCTAGTTGGAACTTTTTTAAACTTATCTTTTGGTTTAGCGGCTACTAGTGCAGCACTCATAATCAGTTTAAGTGATTTTTCATTATTCATAATATATTTGCAATTTATTTAACTTTCTTAAAGAATGAAATAGTAAATATATAATTTCAATCTCACAATAAATTACAACATAGGAATTAAATGTCTATAATTGAAAATAAAATAATTGGTAATACTTTGATTATTACCTTGAATAATCCATCAAAAAGAAACTCAATGATCAAGGGATTTCATGACGAATTTCAGTCAGCTATAAAAATAGTAGAGGAAGATAAAAATGTTTGCTCTGTTGTCATTGCAGGTAAAGGAGATTTTTTTTGTGCAGGTGGTGATCTGAATGCATTAAAAACAAGGAGATCAATGACTGAACCAGAGAGGTACCAAACTTTAAATCAGTTAAATGGAACCATCGAATCTATTTATAATTGTTCAAAACCAATTATAGCCGCAATTGAAGGAGGAGCAGCTGGAGCGGGTGTTTCATTAGCTATGGCCTGTGATTTAGTAGTCATGAGCGAATATAGTTTTTTTTCATTGGCGTATGTTAAAATTGGTTTAACTCCTGATGGTGCTGCTACTAAATTTTTGTCTGAAACAATGCCCCGCCAAATGCTAGCTGAGATGGCAATGATAGGAGGAAAAATTGATGCATCAAGACTATATAACATTGGAGCTGTTAATGTATTAGCCCAAAAAGGTAATGCAGAAGAGACTGCTTTAGAATTATCTAAAAATTTTGAAAATCTTCCTAAAAACTCTATCTCGAGAATTAAAAAATTATCTAGAGCAGCCTACGGTAATGATTTTTCAAAACAAATTAAATTAGAAACTGACTATATGGTAAAATCTCAAGGTGATAAGGAGAGTATGGAAGGCATAGACGCTTTTCTAGAAAAAAGAACACCAAATTATAAAAAGTTGAGATAGTTTCTTATCTGGCATAGTGATTGCTAATGTACAGTATGACCTTATTTAAGAGCTTTTTAATATTTATTAGTATCTTTATTTTTACAATAAAAGGCACATACGCATTTACCTCAAAAAAAAATAATTCCTGTGAAAGTGTTATTAAAACTTTAGAAGACTATACTGACATTCCAAAAAATCTTCTTTCAAGTATTGGTAAAGCTGAATCAGGTCGAATATTAAAAAATAATAAATATACTATCTGGCCATGGACAGTAAATCATGCGGGAAAGAGTCTTTTTTTCGATACAAAAAAACAAATGCAAAAGTATGTTTTAAAACATGTTGAAATGAAAGATTTTAACCTTGATGTTGGTTGTATGCAAATAAACATAAAGTGGCATAAAAATAATTTTAAGAAAATAATTGACATGTTTGCTGTTGAGCCAAATGTCTCTTACGCAGCATCATTTCTATTACAATTAAAAAATAAACATGGTTCATGGGATAAGGCCATAAAACACTATCACTCTTCAGATCCAAATAAAAATAAACCTTATTTAATTAAAGTGAATCAGTTTTGGAAAAGTGAAACATATAAGACAACAAAGTCAGTAACAAATACCAAAAAAAAAGAAGCTAATAAAAATTCACTTTCAAGCATAATAAAAGACAGTCAGCCTTATTTATTTGCAAGGATTGAAAAAGTAAAATTTTTTAGAAATATATTCTCACAAAATTAAATTTATTAATTGATTAAAAATTAAATATGTAAATAGTTAAAGAGTTAACTAATTTAGAAAAATGCATGGGGTTATAAATATGAATGTAAAGGAAGCGTTCTTATCAAGAAGGTCTGTTAGAAGATTTTTATCTAAGCCAGTGCCTAAAGATAAGATTAAAAATATATTAGAGTGTTCCGCTTTTGCGCCAAGTGGTCATAACATTCAACCTTGGCATGTATATGTGGTCGAAGGGAAGAAAAAAGAAGCTATAACAAACTCTATTTTGGAATCTATTAAAGATGGATCTGCTAAAGATTTCAAACAAGAGTTTGATTATTATCCTACTGAATGGTTTGAACCTTTTATATCAAGAAGAAGAGCTGTGGGTTTTGAGCTTTACAAATTACTAAATATTGGAAGAGAAGATTTTGAAGCTAGAGACAAACAAATGCAAGAAAATTTTCATTTTTTTGGTGCTCCACTTGGAATGTTTATAACAATGGATAGAAGGCTTGCTACTGGTACATTTATGGATGTTGGTATGTTCATTCAAAGTATTTTAGTTGGTGCTAGAGGAGAAGGTTTGCATTCATGTGGTCAGGTAGCATTTACTAAATTTCATACACTCATCGCTGATCAGCTTAACTTTAAAGAAAATGAGATGTTAGTTTGTGGTGTATCAGTTGGGTATGAAGATACTAGTGCACCAGAAAATGCATTAAGAGTAGAAAAATTGGATTATACTGATTATACAACTTTTCTATCGGAATAAATTAGAAATTATAATTTTAGGTTCTTAATCATGAAAATGATTACTTTAGATAGTACAAAATCTTATTCAATTCCTGACATCTATTTGAATATTGGCCATTTATTAGATCATTTTATGATGTTAATTTTTGCTAAGGCTGCTTTTGATGCTGGAAGGGAATTTGGATTATCTTATGAACAAATTATTGTTTATGGTACCCTAGGCGTTGTTTTGTTTGGCGCGGCTGCTCCATTAGCAGGCTGGTTGGCAGACAAGTATTCTAGAGCAATATTAATAACTATTTATCCATTTGGTTTAGCTTTTGGCTCTATTTTAGCTGCATTTTCTAGTTCAACGATTATGTTAGGTATTTCTCTTGGGATTGTTGGTTTTTTTGCTGCAATATATCACCCAGTAGGAATTGCTATGATAACAAAGAGACCAGGTAAAGTAGGTTTGAGGTTGGGTGTTAATGGAGTATGGGGAAATATGGGTGTTGCTATAGCTCCAATCTTAACTGGCTTTTTGATACTCTACAGTGACTGGAGGCTAGCATTTATTGTTCCATCACTAATATGTTTCTGCTTTGGAATTTCACAAATATTCGCCTTTATTGAATTAGAAGAAAATAAATTACAAGACAATTCAAATAATGCAAAAAAAGACTCATCAATAACATCAGAAGGTTGGCAAACTGTGCTTGTTTGTTTAAGTATTGTTACTTTATCTGGTGGATTTATTTTTGGATCTTTGACATTTCTTATACCAAGACTCTTTGAAGTAAATATGTTGCAAATTTCAAATGATGTAGCAGTAACTGGACTTTTAGCAGGATTTGTTTATGCAATTGCTTCATTCTCTCAAATAGGGACAGGGTGGTTGGTTGATAAAATTCCTCCAAAATTTGTTTTATCAGCTATGGGTTTAGGTCAATTAGTTTTTATATATATTGCAAGTTATTCTTATGATTATAGTTTACTATTTATCATGTTAGCAGCTATGATTTTTGTTTTTGGGCAAGTTCCTATAACAGATGTTATATTAGTAAAATACGTTCAAGATAATTGGAGGGGTAGGGTTCTCTCGATAAAATTTATGGTCAATTTATGTGCTGGAGCTTGCGTTTTACCGGTAACATCATATCTATTAAAAAATGGATATAATTTTTCATTTATTCTTGAAGCGCTAGCGTTTATATCTATAGCCGTTATAATCTCAGGGTTGCTTTTGCCTAATAAATCATCAAATATATTTGTAGCAAAACAAAAATCTTTATAATGTTGAAATTGCAGTTAAGTTCCCGATTATGAAATATGAAGATATTTTAATATTTACAGACCTAGATGGATCTCTATTAGATCATGATAATTTTGAATTCCATGATATTAAAGATTTCATATTAAAATGTTTGGATAAAGGTATAAAAATAATACCTAATTCAAGTAAAACTAAAATAGAAATTGAGCTTTTTTTTAATCAATTAGGAAAAGATTTACCTTATATTTCTGAAAATGGAGCAGCAGTTCACAACTTGGATTTACTTAATCCTAATTTAAAATTGAAAGATAATTCAATAATTTTAAGTAGATCAATCAAAGAAATTTTAGAAATTTTCAAAACGAAAGTTCCTTTAAAATTTCGTGAAAAATGTGATTTTATTGAAGATATGACAAAAGATAAACAAATGCAGACACTTGGTTTAAATCATAAATATCTACCCTTCGCGTTAAATAGAGATTATTCATTGCCATTAATTTTCAATGGATCACAAAAACTCATTACAGAGTTTAGTTTATTTTTAAAAAGTCTTGGATTAAAATTACATGAAGGTGGAAGAGTTTTTAATATTTGTGATGACTGTTCAAAAGGTTTTGCAATGAAATCAGTTGTTAAAAAACTTAGAACTGAACTTATGTCTAATCCGTATACTATTGTTGTTGGTGACAGCCCAAATGATATTTCGATGTTAAGACAATCAGATCAACCATGTATTATACCATTACCAAACAAAGATAATTTGATTGATTTAGAAATGAAAAATATTATTAGAGCTAAAAAATATGCTCCAAAAGGATGGGAAGAGGTTATAAAATCTTCTCTTAAAAAAATAAATATTAATTTTGTAGGATGAATAAATGGGTAGCTTTTATCAAAATGGTATTGTAGCCAACTTGCACGATTTTTCTTATGGTTCATCGTCAGAAAAGAATTACAAAAAATTAGAAAATGATTTAATTAATTTTTCAAAAGATAATCCAATGGAACTAATACTTCCAAGTTTGTTCTCTGAAATTGATGGAAAAGCTCTTCCAAATATAATTAATGAAATAAATAAGACAGATTTTTTAAATCATATTGTAATAGGGTTAGATAAAGCAAATCACGAAGAATACAAAAAAGCATATAATTTTTTTAAAAAATTAAAATTCCCGTTTTCTATGCTTTGGAATGATGGACCAAGATTAACAGAACTTGATAAAGAATTAAAATTAAAAGGATTGGCTCCTGGTGAGTTTGGTAAAGGTAGAAACGTTTGGTATTGTATAGGTATGACATTAGCTAGAGGTAAAGCGGAATCTATAGCCTTACATGACTGTGATATTCTGACATATGAAAAATCACTTCTGGCTAAACTATTTTATCCAGTAGCTAATCCAGTTTTTAATTTCCAGTTCTGTAAAGGATATTATCCTCGGGTTGCAGACTCCAAAATGAATGGTAGAGTTTCCAGATTATTGGTGTTTCCTTTGTTGTTAGCAATGGAAAGAACAATAGGAAAAAGTGATTATCTAGATTTTATGAAGTCTTTTCGCTATCCACTTGCGGGTGAATTTTCTTTTAGAAAAAACTTACTTCCACAACTAAGAATTCCATCAGACTGGGGGTTAGAAATAGGAATCTTATCAGAGATGCAAAGAAATCATTCTAGTAACAGAATATGTCAAGTAGATTTAGCTCAAACCTATGATCACAAACACCAGGATTTGTCTGAAAAGGATGATAATTTAGGTTTATCTAGAATGTCTATCGACATAACTAAAGCACTCATTAGAAAACTCGCAACTCAAGGTAATATTTTTACTTTAGAAACATTTAGAAGTATAAAAGCAACCTATTATAGATCAGCTTTAGATATGATTGATATATATAGAAGTGATGCTCAAATGAATGGCTTAACTTTTGATTCTCATATAGAAGAAAAAACAGTTGAACATTTTGCTTTAAATATAATGAAAGCGGGAGAATCATTTTTTGAAAACCCTATGGAAACACCATTTATACCTACATGGAACAGAGTTCTGAGTGCAATTCCTGACTTTTTAGATAGATTGAAATCAAGTGTTGAATTAGATAATGAAGAACTCAGATAATAAAATTAATGATAATATTAATTTAGACGTTTTAAAAAGATTAAACTATATTTATCGTTCAACTATTTCTGCTGACAAAACCATTGATTATTCCAAAAAAATTAATCAATTAATCAATCTTTATAAATCAAAAAATATTGCTACCGATGTTAATGAGCCCTGGTCTGAAAAAACTATTTTACTGATCACATACGCTGATAATGTTAAAAATGGATTGTATGGAAAAACAATTAGTGATTTTATTTCATTTTATAATAAATTTTTTTCTTCATTCATAGACTGCATTCATTTTTTACCTTTTTTTCCATCAAGTGGAGATGGAGGTTTTTCTGTAAAAAATCATGAAGATATAGACCCAGCATTTGGAACTTGGGATGAAATAAAAATATTATCAAAAAATGCCAACGTTATGACAGATTTGGTCTTAAATCATGCTTCCTCTGAAGGGAAATGGTTTAAAAATTTTCTTTTGAACAAGAATCCAGGTAAAGACTATTTTTTTACAATTAATAATAATTATGATTATAGTAATGTTATTCGACCGCGAGATCACGATCTTCTTAAAAAGATTAAAATATTAAATGATACCAAAAATTTATGGTGTACATTCAGTTATGATCAAATTGATTTAGATTTTAGAAATCCAGAGGTCTTATTAGAGTTTATTACTTTAATATTAAAATTGTCTAGTTATGGGATAAAAATATTTAGATTAGATGCCGTAGCTTTTATTTGGAAAGAAACTGGAACCACGTGTCTCAATTTACCTGAAACTCACGAAATAATTAAGTTACTTAGGGATATTGTTGATCAACTTGATAAGAATATAATTATAGTAACAGAAACAAATCTACCAAAAGAGGAAAACCTAAGTTATTTTGGAAAAAATGACGAAGCTCACTGGATATATAATTTTCCTTTACCACCATTAATTGTCCATACATTTTTATTTGGAGATTCTACTTCACTTACAAAATGGAGTATGAAAATGCCACCTGCACAAGTTGGTAATGCATATTTAAATTTTATTGCATCTCATGATGGAATAGGGATGAGACCAGCTGAAGGTGTTTTATCTGAAGAAGAAATTAATAGTATGTTAATGAGGTTAGAAAAGAACGGTAGTCAGTTTTCAATGAGAAAGTTGCCGTCAAAGAAAGAAAAAGTTTACGAAGCTAACATATCATTATTTAACGCGTTACAGTATACGGATGAAGATAGTGAGGGAAAGTTTACTTTGGAGCGGTTCATAGCATCACATTCTATTATTCTATCTATTGAAGGTGTTCCTGCTTTTTATTTTAACTCTTTTTTTGCCACCCAAAATGATGATAAATCTTACCTAAATAGTAAGGTGAAAAGAGACCTTAATAGGCATAAATGGAACTATTCAAATTTAGAAGCTACTTTGAATAATGAGAACTCAGTTGAAAATAAATGTTACGAACTTCTAAAAACATTAATATCTATTAGAAAAGCTCAGCCTGCTTTTCATCCAAATGCAACTCAGTTTACTTTAAATTTAAATAAAAATGTTTTTTCAGTTTGGAGACAGAGTAGGGACAGACGTCAAAGTATTTTTGCAATTACAAATGTTACTTCAAAAAATATTGATTTGAATACTAACATGATAAACTTAATTGATGATGAGAAATGGTATGATTTATTAAATCCTGAAGTCAGTTTCAAGGATGAACAGAATATTAAACTTAATCCGTATCAGACAATTTGGATAACAAACTTTAAAGAAGAATAAAATTTAATTCTAATTTAAAGATAATCCTCCTTCAGTGTTCAGAAAAGACGTAATTTTTTCTATACCATGGTTATTTTTCATTTGCCCAAAGACGTAGGGTAATTTATTCCTTGCAAGCTCAACATCATTTTGCATTACGTCTAAATTAACTCCAACATATGGAGCCAAATCAGTTTTATTTATTAAAAGCAAATCTGATCTTGTTATAGCTGGCCCACCTTTTCTTGGGATATCGCCCCCCATTGCGACATCAATAACATATATTGATAAATCAACTAGCTCTGGGCTAAATGTTGCAGCTAGATTATCTCCCCCAGATTCAATTAAAATTAATTCTAAATCAGGAAATTTCTCTTTTAACTCGTCAACAGCTAGCAAATTAATAGATGCGTCTTCTCTAATAGCGGTGTGAGGACAACCTCCCGTTTCCACACCTTTAATTCTCTCTAAAGGAAGAGCTTGTACTTTCATGAGATACTCAGCATCTTCTATAGTGTATATGTCGTTAGATATAACTGCCATTGAGATTTTTCTTGAAAGTTTTTTACAAAGAGCCTCAGTTAAACTAGTTTTACCCGCTCCTACAGGTCCTCCAATACCAACTTTAAGTGGTCCAAATTTATTAATCATGTTTGATAAATCCTATTGTTCAAAGTTTCGTGATACATACTTGTTAGGTCAGATATAAATGCTGAAGTCCCTATATCATCAATTTCACACTCTTTGTATTTCAGTGCTAATTCTCTTATTTTATGTAATAGCTTTACCAGTATTTTTTGACCGTCACTCTGCCCTAATGGTATATGTTTAATACCTACATTTATTAAATTTGAAACAAAACTTTGCATGAATGTTATTAAAAGTTGTTCTAAAGGTATTTTAAAAAAAGCGCCAGCTTTCCCTAAAGCTATGGGATATGCCAAATTATTTCCAATATTGAAAGACCAATTTTCGATGATATTTTTACAAAAAGCATTCCCTAGTTGTTTTGTTTCAATCCATCTTTCTTTTGAAGGGCATAAAGCAAAGGCAAGTTCATTTATATTCTTACCTTTGTACGAGTTAGAAAGTAAGATGGAATCGGTTTTAGCAGATCCACAATTAATTAAATAATTTATCCAATTTTCTAAACTTACAATATCTCTAATATAATTCATTTCTATTGCAGCCTCTAAACCGTGAGAAAAATTATAACTTCCTATAGGAAAATTAGGGGAAAACCATGAAAGTAACAATTGATGGTAATCAAATTTTGGCTCTATTTCTTTAATGCTTATGTCCATGTGTTCTTCCTAAGCCGTAAGCTCCGCCTTCTGGACAAAATTCTTCATGTATTTTTTTAATTTTACCACCTAATTTTATAATTAGTTCTTCAATTACCTTATCTTCTTGTATTAACAGACGATCAAGTTCAATTTGACACGGTATATGTCTATTACCTATGTGCCATACTATTTTCATTAAGTTTTCACTTGCTATTTCTAACAAAGGTTCCTTTGCATATTTTATTAAAATGAAAAAACCATTTTCTAACACAAACGAACTATTTTCCTTTAATGAAATAGTCTCAGGTAAATTAACTAAAAACTCAACTTTATTATCTGAAATAAGTTTTTTTCGCCTAATAAATCTGTCGTGATATGTTAGTGTTATTGTATCTTTTATTTTTTCATTTGAAGCATCAGTAATAACTTTTTCTACTATCATAAATACACCTAAAATAAAAAATATCTTTGAGCTAGTGGAAGCTCAGTTGCTGGTTCGCAAGTAAGTATATTACCGTCAGCTGTAACTTCATATGTTTCCGGATCTACAGATATATCAGGACAGTAATTGTTAAATATCATATCTTTTTTTGAAATATTTCTTGTTTTTTCAACAGCAATTGTCTTTTTAGCTAAGTTTAAACTGTCTAAACTTCCAGTTTGGATTGAATCTTTACTTACAAAAGTTATTGATGATGCTTCAAGCGATCTTCCGAAAGAAGAGAACATCGGTCTAGTATAAACTGGTTGAGGAGTTGGAATAGACGCATTGGGATCACCCATTTGTGCGCAAGCGATACTGCCACTGATCATTACAATTTCAGGTTTAACACCAAAAAAAGCAGGATCCCATAAAACTATATCGGCTCTTTTTCCTTCACTTATTGATCCAATATGTTGAGAAATTCCATGAGTAATTGCGGGATTTATAGTATATTTGGCTATATATCTTTTTACTCTTACATTGTCGTTATCACCATTTTCTTCTTTAAGTCGACCTCTTTGTATTTTCATTTTATGAGCTGTTTGCCAAGTTCTTATTATAACCTCTCCAACTCTTCCCATAGCTTGACTGTCAGACGCAATTATTGAAAAGGCTCCCATATCGTGGAGTATATCCTCAGCGGCTATTGTTTCCTTTCTTATTCTACTTTCTGCGAAAGCAACATCCTCAGGTATTGATTTATCTAAGTGATGACAAACCATGAGCATATCAAGATGTTCCTCTAGAGTATTAATTGTATAAGGTCTTGTTGGATTTGTTGACGATGGAATAACATTTTGATTTCCACACACTTTTATAATGTCTGGTGCATGTCCTCCTCCAGCTCCTTCGGTATGAAAAGCATGAATGGTTCTATTTTTAATTGCATCAATAGTATTTTCTACAAATCCACTTTCATTCAATGTGTCGGTATGTATCATAACTTGCACATCCATTTTATCTGCAACATTCAAACAATTATCAATAGCACCAGGTGTAGTTCCCCAGTCTTCATGAAGTTTTAATGCACATGCGCCAGCATTAACCTGTTCAATCAACCCTTCAGGCTTTGAAGAATTTCCTTTTCCCGCAAATGCTAAATTCATAGAAAAAGCATCTGCAGATTGGATCATTCTACTTATATGCCAAGAGCCAGGTGTACATGTGGTTGCTAAAGTTCCATGAGCTGGACCGGTCCCACCACCAAGCATTGTTGTTAAACCAGAGTGAAGCGCATCCTCAATTTGTTGGGGACATATGAAATGAATGTGGGAATCAAAACCTCCTGCTGTTATTATTTTACCTTCTCCAGCTATAATTTCTGTTCCAGGCCCTATTATGATATCAATTTGAGGTTGTGTATCAGGGTTCCCTGATTTCCCAATCTTATGTATTAAACCATCCTTTATTCCAATATCTGCTTTGAATATTCCATTTATGTCAACAACCAAAGCATTAGTAATTACAGTGTCGACAGCACCATCTTTACGCGTAACTTGAGACTGTCCCATACCGTCTCTTATAACTTTTCCACCTCCAAATTTCACTTCCTCGCCATAAACAGTAAAATCATTTTCTACTTCTATGATTAAATCTGTGTCTGCCAATCTTACTTTGTCACCAGTTGTAGGGCCATACATTTCACTGTAAGAAAATCTTGAAATATTTGAACTCATTATAGTGCCCCCATGATTTCTTGATTAAATCCAAAAATATTTCTTTTTCCTTTTATGTCTATTAACTCTATCTCTCTAGTTTGACCTGGTTCAAAACGAACAGCAGTTCCTGCTGCAATATTTAAACGCATTCCTTTTGTGAGTTCTCTATCAAATGACAGAAATTTGTTACTTTCAAAAAAATGGTAATGACTTCCTACTTGAATTGGTCTATCCCCAGTATTAGAAACTTTGATTTTTTTTATTTTAGATGCTTCATTTAAGGTTATTTTTTCATCAAGAGTAATTATTTCTCCAGGTTTCATCGGATTCTCCTTTATCTAATAGGGTGGTGAACTGTCACTAGTTTTGTTCCGTCAGGAAAGGTAGCTTCAACTTGAACGTCATGAATCATATCTGGTATACCAGACATACAATCGTCTTTTTTAATTACGTGAGCACCTGCTTCCATTAATTCAGCTACGCTTTTTCCATCTCTTGCTCCTTCTATAACAAAATCAGTTATAAGTGCGATTGCTTCAGGGTAATTAAGCTTAACACCTCTACTTTTTCTGTTTCGTGCAACTATTGCTGCTAAACTTACTAAAAGTTTATCTTTTTCTCTTGGTGATAATTTCATTTTTTCTCCTTAACTATTCCACACTCTAGGCAGATTTTTATCCGATAAACATAATATTAATTTTTTTTTAATTAATTTCAATTCATAGGCATCTTTGGAAACTATTCTGATAAGCATTTTATCATTCCATTTTGAATGAGAAGATAAAATCATTTCTGAGCTTTTGAGTGTTTGGGTTAAATAATCTTCTTTGGATAAAAAATTTTGTCCTGATATAAAAATATTACAAATAGCTACACCATTATCAGCACAGGCTATGCTTGATAGTTTATCTTTAATATTACCAGTTAAACTTAATGCTTCAGCATGTATTAATTTTTTATTTACATAAATTTTCCAATTATCCTTAAAAAACCCTTTTTCTAAAAATTCGCCCATAGCCGTTCTTCCAAATATTGTTGTTTCAGCTAAGAGAAAATTTGAATTTGATTTTAAATCAACTTCAATTCTCCTGTACAGACTACAATTATTAAATAGAATAAGTTCTTGAGGTATCCAAAATAGTTTACTTGTGTCATCCAAAGACAATGTAATTTTAATTTCAGCATTATCATTTATTCCTTTGTAAACTCTTTCGGCGGTCTGAGTTGTTACAAAGATTTTTGACCTGTTAGTTATCTCAACATTATAAAAAAAATTATCACCACTAGTTAATCCACCAGCAGTATTTACAAGGACTAATTCTTTAATTTCCTGTGGAGACTTTGGGTAAAAAACTTTTGCAGAACCTGACTGGTAGAAGCGATTAATTTCGTTTTTATTAATTTTGACATTAATATTACCATGTGCCCTTTGAAATTTTTTTTGTGCATTTAACATCTATATACTGACAGCTTTTCTAAGTTTTTTTGGTCTATAATAGCTTTTCTTCCTTCGTAAACGATTTCGCCACGTGTAATTCCAAATATATGGTCAGCTCGTGCAAATGCAAAATCAAAATACTATTCAACTAAAATTATAGCCATATTTTTTTGAGACTTCAAATAATCAATAACCTCTTCAATCAAGGTAATCATATTAGGTTGAATTCCTTCTGTTGGTTCATCTAAAAGCAAAAGTTTAGGTTGCATTATTAATGCTCTTGCAATGGCTAGTTGTTGTAGTTGCCCACCAGATAAATCTCCGCCTTTTCTAGATAACATTTTTTTTAAAACAGGAAATAAGTCAAAATAACGAATGTAAAATACCGATTTTAATTTTACCGTGACCATCGGCTAAAGCACTGTTTCCTAAAAAAAGAGCAAACATAACTAATGTTAATGTTTTAGTTTAATTAAATAACATAAATATTCCTTTCATTAATAAATTTAAAAATATATGTCATGTATTTTTGATATGAATTTTTCGTATATTACAAATTGCGATATGTAAATGTATTAAAGGTCTATTTATTAATCACTTTAAATACTAATTGACTCGTAATGATTAATTTACATACATTTCAGTATCGTAATGATCCCTAAAAAAATTATTTTTATGAATCAATTACAAACAAGAATAATGAACCGTACCCCTAACATCCGTTTCACTTTTAGCCTGTCCAGTTACATCTAAATGAATTAAGTGTGCTCTTGCTTCTCCAATTGCAAAATGCATTTGTTCGTCACCAATTTTTCTGTCGAAGATAATTTCGATTGAATCCATAATTGTAATACTTCGATTTTCTAACTCATTCAAAATTAAACTAAGTCTATGATTATGGTGTTTGATTAAATCTTGAGCCCGTTTTGAACCGTCAATGAAAGGCCAATCATGACAAGGAAAAACTTTTGTATCAGAACCAATTACTTGAATTTGATTTAAGTATTTAAAATATCCTCCTAGTCTATCATCAAGAGGGTCAAAAAAATTATCAGAAATGTTGGGAGATATACGAGGTAATAAAAAATCTCCTGAGAGGTATAACTGTCTTTTTTTGTCCAATAATGAAATATGTTCTGGTGAATGACCTGAGTCAGTTCTTACTAACCAGTTACCATCATTTGATTCAATTTCATGTCCAGATTTAATAATTTCAAATTCTGGAAGTTCATAAACTCTATTTTTATAAAGTCTTGTGGCTGGTCCCTTTGCAATAATATCTTCTTCACTCATACCAGCCCTGACAAAAACATTTCTGAAGATATCAGCATATTTATCATCTGGCATTGAGCGAAATGTTTTTGCAGTAAAAAGTTCTTTTTCACTAGTGTAACATTTTATGTTTAATTTATTTTGAAGCCACCCAGCCATTCCAATGTGATCAGGGTGATAATGAGTTATTAATAATCCAGCAAATTTTTTTGATTTAAGTGGTCCATTAATCAATACTTCCCAATGTTCTTCTGAGTGATCTGATTTTAAACCTGCGTCTAAAATTAAAATGCCGTTAGGAGTATCCATAAGAAATAGATTTACATGGTTCAATCTAAAAGGCAGTTCAAAATGTGCCCAATATAAGTCAGAAGCTATCTGAGTCAATTCACCAAATTTTGGTTTATTAATTTCTAATTTTGTCATTTAATTCTCATGAGGAAGTTAGATTGTAATTATTAATTAAGATGTTAAGAATATACATTAAAAATAATTATGTTCTTGTAAATCTAAAATTTAATTAAAACAATGCATATTTCGATTATTTTGTATATGTTTCAAATCAAAAAATTAACACTGTAAGAGAAGATAATATGAATAATTCATTAAAGGGTATTAAAGTGCTAGATTTAACTAGGGTATTAGCTGGTCCATATTGTACCCAAATGCTAGGAGATTTAGGGGCTGATATAATTAAGGTTGAGAGACCTGGAGGTGGTGACGATACCAGAGGATTTGCTCCACCTTTTGTAAAAAATGATGATGGCGAAGAGTCAGACCTTAGCGCGTATTTTTGTGGTGCGAATAGAAACAAAAGATCAATTACGATCAATCTTAGTACAAAAGAGGGTCAGGACTTAGTTAAAAAATTATTATCTGAAAGTGATATTTTAGTTGAAAACTTTAAAACAGGTACCCTAGAAAAATACGGACTTGGATATAATGATTTAAAATCAGATTTTCCAAAGTTAATATATTGTTCTATTACTGGTTTTGGACAGACTGGGCCTTATGCATCCAGACCAGGATATGACGGATTAATTCAAGCAATGGGTGGCGTAATGGCTTTAACAGGAGAGCCAGATGGTGAGCCTATGAAAGTTGGAGTTCCTATCGGAGATCTAATGGCGGGTATGTTTGCTTCTGTTGGGATATTAGCAGCTGTCCGGCATCAAATAAATACAGGTGAAGGTCAGTTTATAGATATTGGAATGTTGGATACTCATGTTGCATGGTTAGCAAATCAAGGTATGAACTATTTATCTACTAATAAAAATCCCGGTAGATTAGGTAATCAACATCCAAATATTGTTCCTTATCAGGTTATGCCAACATCAGATGGTTATATTGTTTTATCAATTGGTAATGATCCTACATTTGAAAGATTTTGTAAGTTGTCTGGAGATGAACAATTAATAGAAGATCCGAAATTTAAGACAAATGCAGATCGTGTGTCTAATAGAGAATTTGTAACAAATACACTAAATGAAATTACTAAAAGACATACTTCATCTTGGTGGCTGACTGAGTTGGAAAAACAAAAAATTGGATGTGGACCAATTAATACATTGAGTGAAGTTTTTTCAGATCCACACGTAAAGGCTAGAGAAATGATTGTTGAAATGGACCACACTAAAACAGGAAAAGCCCCTCTAAGATTAATAGCCAATCCAATAAAAATGGAGGAGACACCTCCAAGTTATAGATTGTCACCCCCATTATTAGGAGAACATACTGAAGAAATTTTATCTGAAACAATTGGCTTGTCGTTGGATGAGATCAAGAATTTAAAGGATAAAGGTATAATATAAATTAACCTGATTAAATCTTTTTTAATATAATTAATGGTGGGTGTCATAAGCGCATTTAATACTACCTCTAACATAGAATATGACAGCTTAAAGTCTTGGATTAGGCTAATACTTTTATTTACTATAGGTGTTATAGGTACAGTTGGTATGTGGTCAGTTGTGGTTGTAATGCCTGCAATTGAAAACGAGTTCAATATAGATAGGGGACAGGCAAGTTTACTATACGCTACTACTATGGTTGGTTTTGGACTTGGTAATTTTTTAATTGGAAAAATTATTGATAAATTTGGCTTAAAGTTCCCAATTATTTTCGCAATAATAATTCTTGTTTCTTCTTATTTAATTGCAATGATATCTACCGAATTTTGGCATTTGTTAATCTTGCAAATTTTCATGGGGACGGCTGCAGCGACTTTTTTTGGCCCATCTATGGCTGATATAGGAAATTTTTTTGAAAAAAGAAGAGGGTTAGCTGTTGCGATTATTGCTAGTGCTAATTATGTAGCTGGAGCTTTTTGGCCCTTAATCATAAGCTATTTCCTTGAATATACAACTTGGAAAGAAGTCTACTTATATATTGCAATAATCTGTATGGTGATTATGTTTCCAATAGCATTATTTTTAAAAAACAATGTTGCAAGTAACATATCTAATAATGATTTAAGTACTGAAGGAAACAGTTTAACCAACTTAAGTACCAATACATTGCAAATCTTATTAATTTTGGCTGGAATTGGTTGTTGCTTGGCAATGGCAATGCCACAAGTACATATTGTTGCTTTATGTGTTGAGAGAGGCTTTGGATTAAGCATCGGAGCTGAAATTTTGGCTGTAATGCTTTTTTCAGGAATGATAAGTAGAGTTGGATTTGGTTTCTTGTCAGACAAGATTGGTCCTGTTTACACCTTATTTATTGGATCATTATTACAAATGCTTTCCTTAGTATTTTTCTTGCCGTTTGATAGTCAATTATCGCTTTATATTGTTTCGTTAATGTTTGGGTTGTCCCAAGGAGGTATAGTGCCTGCATATGCTATGATAATAAGAAAATATCTTCCAATTGAACAGGTTGGTGAAAGAGTTGGATTAGTAATTATGGCAACAATTGTAGGTATGGGCTTAGGTGGCTGGATGTCTGGTGAAATTTTTGATATCACCCAATCTTATAAATTAGCATTTGTAAATGGAATATTTTGGAATTTTACAAATCTTTTGATAGTAACATTCATAATGTGGCAAATTTATTTCAAAAAAGATAAGCTAGTTCTAAGTTGAAGAGGAATTACTAATGAATAAGATCAGAGAGCTTACAAGGTCATCCCTTGAAATTACTTATGAGCTATTTATAATAATGATACCAACGTTAATTATAGTAAAAATACTAGATGAGTTAGGTTTTGTTGAAATATTAAATAAGTTCTGTGCTCCTTTGATGTTTTTGTTAGGATTACCAGAGGCTATATCACTAGTTTTTACCACATCATTGCTCACAAGCCCCTATGCAGGTTTAATAGTTTTTTCAGGTCTACCAGCCGACATGCCATTTACTGCTGCTCAGGCAAGTGTATTAGGACTTTTAATTTTATTCACACATTCATTGCCTATTGAAGTTATTATTTGTAGAAAAGCAGGAGTAAGAGCCCGTGCTATGATATTTATAAGATTAGGCCTTGGTATTTTATCATGCTATTTTTTAAATCTTTTTTTTCAACTTACTGGTTATATGAATTACCCAGCAACAATTTTATTACCAAGTTTAGAAAGTGCACCTGATTTGTTTAGTTGGGGTTTGTCTCAACTAAAAGGGCTGGGAATGATTTTTATTATTATTATAGCACTAGTAATAATTCTAGATTTTTTAAAATACATAGGCGTTGAGAGATTAATAGAAAAAGCTTTAAAACCATTTTTAAACTTTCTTGGAGTTGGTGAAAAAGCTTCTACAATTGCAATAGTAGGAGTGACCCTTGGGATTGGCTTTGGTGCTGGACTTTTAATTAAAGAAGTTAAAACTGGAAAACTTCACTACAAAGATGTTTTTGGCGTTTTAGTCTTAGTAGGAATGCTTCATAGCATAATTGAAGATACCGCAGTAATTTCACTTATAGGTTCAAATATTATTATAACGCTTTTTTTAAGAGCGGTTTTAACATTATGTATCGTTTATATTTTTATGAGATTAGGGGCTAAATTAACGCAAGAATTTTGGCAGAAACATCTTACTAATTATAATATACCAGAATACAAACCTAATTCTTAATAGGGAATAATTTTATTATCCCAATCAAATATTTTACCATTATCGGCTACTGTCTTTGTATCAATAACACTTACCAATTTTTCTGCAGAAAATTCAGGAGTAAAATATTCTTTATCTTTTTTTTGAAAAGGTTTCGATAATTTTGAATCTACTGTGCCTGGATGAAGTCCAAAGATAATACTATCTGGATTTGATCTTTTTTGTTCAATTGATAATCCTTTTAAAACCATATTTAAAGCAGATTTAGATGCCCTATATGAATACCAACCACCTAGTTCGTTGTCTTCTATACTTCCGACTCTAGCTGAAATTGAAGCAAATTTTGTTATTCTATCTTTGTATAATTTTGGTAAAAAATATTTTGCAATTAAAGCAGTTGGAATAGTATTAGCATTAAACATGTCAATAAATTTAACAGAGGATAGATCTCTTATTGATTTTTCTGGTTGTTCAAGCGCACCAATCGCGACAATAATTATGTCCAACTTACATTCAAGTGATTGAGCGGTCTCAGCCAAGCTATTTTCATTTAAATAATTTACTTGTTTTGAAATTATAGATTGATGATCTAGTTGAACACCATTTCTAGAAAAGGCGAATATGTTATTTACACTATTGTTTTTTGTAAATTCAAAACACAATGCTTTTCCGATTGCACCAGAGCTTCCAAAAATAGCAATATTTATTGGTTCCATTCTAATTTCTTTTATTTAAATTAAGTGACACATATTTATTGATAGTATTATATTATCATTTAATTGATAAATTTAAAGAGATCTATATGACAAATAATAAACCTAATTTTGTATTAGTTCACGGTGCTTGGCATGGTGGATGGATTTGGAAAGAAGTTGCAGATCTCTTAATGTATCAAGGTTATAATGTAACTTGTCCTACCCAAACAGGTTTAGGTGAGAGAAAACATTTATTGTCCCCTGAGATAACTTTAGACACATATATTGATGATATAATTAATCATATTTTATTAGAAGATTTAGAAAATATAGTATTAGTAGGACATAGCTTTGCTGGAAGTATCATAAGTGGTGTTGCAGACAGATTAAAAGAGAGAATTAATAGGCTTATTTATTTTGATGCAATGATTTTATCAAGTGGTCAAAGTCCTTTTGATATTGCTCCAAAAGAAATAGTTAAAGAAAGAATGGCTTTAGCAGAACAATCTGAAGGCAAGCTCTCAATTCCTCCTCCATCACCCGAAGCATTTGGAGTTTTTGATATAAGAAAATCTTTAATCTTGGCTAGTAAATTAACTCCTCATCCTGTAAGCACTTTTAAATCAAAACTAAATTTAGAAAATGAAATTGGGAATGGGCTTTCTGTTTCCTATATATTTTGTACTGACCCAGTTTATGAATCTTTAGAAAGTTCAAGAGTGTCAGTAAGAAAAATGAATTGGCCAATTTATGAATTGAAGGCAGGGCATAATGCTATGTTTACACATCCAAAAGAAACTTTGAATTTACTTATGAAAATTTGTAATTAAAATATCTATTTTAGGAGGATAGAATGTCATCTTGTATAACTGGCTGGGCCCATAATAAATTTGGTGTAAATAAAGATCAATCTTCAGAAAATATGATTGCAGAAGTTGTTGAACAGGCAATAAATCATGCAGAAATTTCGCCAAAAGATATAGATGCAATTTATGTTGGAACGTTCAACAATGGGTTTCAAAAGCAGGATTTTCATGGTGCATTACCAGCTGTTTCACAGACAGATCTAAGGTATGTACCAGCTATGAGAGTTGAAAATGCGTGCGCAACAGGTTCAGCTGCCATTCATACAGCGATGAATGCAATTGAAGCCAAAAGAGCAAAGACAACGCTTGTTGTTGGTGTAGAGAAAATGACAGATACATCTTCCGAAAGAGTTGGTGACATTCTCTTAGGTGCAAGTTATCGGCCAGAAGAAGGAGAAACCAAAGGAGGGTTTACAGGTGTTTTTGCAACTATAGCAAATGCTTATTTTCAAAAATATGGGGATAAATCAGATGTGCTAGCTAAAATTGCTGCTAAAAATCACGAGAATGGAAGTGTAAATCCTCTTGCTCATATGCAAAAAAATCTAGGTTTTGATTTTTGTAATTCTGTCTCAGAAAAGAACCCTTACGTTGCAGAGCCGTTAAGAAGAACAGATTGCTCTATGGTATCTGACGGCGCTGCTGCTTTAATAATTCAAGACATAGACCTTGCCCTTTCTGCAAAGAGAGCAATTGCCTTTAGAGCAAGAAGACACGTTAATGACATTCTTCCATTGAGTAAAAGAGAAAAAACAGAGTTTGAAGGTGCCCGTCAAGCTTGGAGTTATGCCCTGCAAGATGCTAAAATAAACCTTGATGATTTATCGTTTGTCGAAACCCATGACTGTTTCACAATTGCAGAACTTATTGAATATGAAGCAATGGGTTTAACTAAATTAGGTGAAGGTTATAAAGCAGTTGAAGAGGGTTGGGTTCAAAAAAATGGTAGACTTCCTATAAATCCCTCAGGTGGTCTTAAGTCAAAAGGGCACCCTGTCGGCGCTACTGGAGTTTCTCAACATGTGATGTCAGCAATGCAACTCTCTGGGGAGGCAGATGAAATGCAGGTCAAAGATGCTAAATTAGCAGGTATTTTTAATATGGGCGGAGCCTCTGTCGCAAATTATGTCTCAATTTTGGAGAGAATACGTTAATATAAAATGTCTAAATTAATATTAATACGTCATGCTAAATCCGATTGGAGTGGTAATGTCAATGATCTTCAAAGGGGTTTGAACAAAAGAGGTTATAATTCTTGTAAAGTCATTTCTGATGAACTTAAAAAAAGAATAGATAAACCAGATTTGTTTTTAATCTCTCCTGCGTTAAGAGCACAGCTAACTTACGAAAATATATTTTTGAATTAGGATAATAAAGACAATCTTTTATCCATTGAAGAAGATCTATATCATGCATCAATAGTTCAGATTAAAAAAAATTTAACCTCTAAAGTTTTTGGATTTAATACTGTGGTTGTAATAGGTCATAATCCCATTTTAAATTCATTAATGTATCAATTGTCAACTAGAGGTTATAATAAGTTACTTGGAAACTTAGTGACTTGTGGCGTTGTTATAATAGAATATTCTGAAAATAATTTCAAAACACCAGTTTTTAAAAACGGGGAAGTTGTCGATTATTTTTTTCCCAGAATGTACATGTAGAATATAAAATACTTAGCTAGGAATTTGTATAATTAGGTTTTCTTTTTTCTAAAAGGGCGTCTATTGCTTCTCTATGGTCATCAAGTTGTTGAAGAATACTTTGTTGACTTGCTGCCATTTCTAACGCTTTGTCCAGAGAAACATTTTGTGACATTCTTAATAATCTTTTTGCTCTTCTTGAAGCTTCAGGTGGTTGTGAGGCAATTTTATTTGCAGTTCTGTTAGCTTCATCAAAAAGTTCATCATTTGTTACAACCTTTGAAACAAGACCCCAATCTAGAGCCTTTTGGGAATCAAGAACGTCACAAGTTAAAATCATCTCATTTGCTCTTGCTAGTCCAATTATTTTTGGAAGAAACCAGGATCCACCATCACCAGGAATAATTCCAATTCTAAGGAAACTCTCTGAAAACTTTGCGTCTTCTGCTGCAATTCTAATATCGCACATAGTACACAAATCGTTTCCTGCACCAATGGCGTGACCATTTACAGCTGCTACAATTGGAACATCAATACTATTCATTGTAAGTGGAATTTTTTGTATTCCAAATCTATACCAATCCTCTAGCTCTGTTAAAGACATATTATCCTTAGTGGTCATATCTTTGATCTCTTGAAGATTTCCTCCAGACGAAAAGCTCTTTCCAGCACCTGTTAATATTACACAACCTACATTTTTATCTTTATCAGCTTTATTTAGAGAACCTACTAAACCTTCTATAATATCTCCGGAAAGAGCATTTCTTGTGTCCGGTCTATTTAGTGTTATTTTAACAATTCTGTCATCTTGTTCATATAAAACTGAGTCAGTCATTTTTCACCTCGAATTAAAATAGTATTTAAGTTAAATATTCCCATAAATTTTGATTGTTATTTTCTAAAAAATCTTTTCCTAATAGATCTTCCCAATAACTCTCATTTCCAAAATCGTTTCTCCAACTATTTAGATTACGAGTAAAGTAAGCTAATTCATACTCTTGAGTAAATCCAATTGCGCCATGAACTTGATGAGATATTGCTATAACTTTTCCTGCAGCAGCTCCAGCTCTTATTTTTAAAATAGCTATATCCTTTTTATTTTTATACAAATCATCAGAATTAGTAATTGTTGATAAAGCTGCAGAAGATGCAGATAGCTCAATGGCCATTTCAGAAATCTGATGTTGAATAGCTTGAAATTTTGAGAGTGCTCTTCCAAATTGTTTTCTTTGTGAACAGTAATCGATACATAAATCTAAAATTTTTTCCATTGACCCTATCATTTGAGCTGATCTCACTATAGCGCCTAGATGTTTAAAATTTATCCTTAAGTTAATTGGTTTTATATCAAGGATTTTACATTTATTTAACTTTAAATTATAACGTGGTTCAGATAAAAAATTCTTTTTTAACTCTTTGTCTTCCCCGCTATTTTTAATAAGAATAACTGTTTTTGTTTTTTCAATTTCAGTAATAAAAACAATTTTATCAGTAAGATTTAAATATGGAACCGAAATTAATTCTCCGGATATTTCATTACCTATGATTTTAAGGTTCTTTACGTCTATTGCATAAGTTATAATGCCACTTGGTGGGTTTATATCAGACTCTGACAGAATATAATTAGACAATATTGTTTCAGATAAAGGTATTGGTGCTCCTATATTATTTGATAATTTGATTATTGGTAAAGTGGTTGAAAGAGGTAAGCTTGATCCATTGAACTTATCTTTAACGGCTATTTTAGGAAGGCCAAGTTGTTCAATTTCACTCCATAAATTAATTAAATCAGAATTGTTATTATCTATGTTTTGTCTTAATTTATGATTTACGTGCTTGTTAAGAATTTTTGAGGTTGTTTCTAAAATAATACCTAGCTCTTCATTCATCTCAGACCTAACTGTCTTGCAATTATCCCTTTCATAATTTCAGTTGTTCCGCCTCTTAACGAGTTTGAGGGTATTCTGAGAGTGGCGTCTTCAAATAAATTTTGTAATTGAGAAGGCCATTCATAAAGTGGAATTATATTGGAAAACTCTCTTAACGTTTCTACCATGGTCTTTTCAAATTTATTACCCAACTCCTTAACAAATGCAGCTTGTGTCTCTGGAGATTCTCCATTTTGTAACATAGAGGCTATAGAAAAACTCATTCTTCTTAATGTTTGAAGTTCAGCAATTAATTTACCTATTAATTTTGAACCTGATTTTATTAAAATATTTTTGAATTCATTTATAAAGCTCTCAAATAATGTGAAATGAGACAAAAATCTTTCAGGGCCAGATCTTTCAAGTGCAAGTTCACCAACTACCTGAGACCAACCTTTTCCTTCAACTCCAAGCAATGCATCCTCAGAAAGTATAACATTATCGAATAGAGTTTCGTTAAAATGGCGTTGACCTGTCATGTCAGGGATACCTTTTACACTTACATTTGGAAGAGATAAATCAACCAAAAACTGAGATAGTCCTTCATGCCTATTGTTTTCTGACGCAGGACTAGTTCTTACAAGTACAATCATATAATTTGCTATATGAGCGCCAGTAGACCAAATTTTTCTACCTTCAAGTTTCCAACCATTTTCTATCTTAGTAGCTTTAGTTTTAACTGAAGCTAAGTCTGAACCAGAGTCAGGTTCACTCATTCCAATAGCAAAAAAACATTCTCCTGCGGTTATTTTAGGAATAATTGATTTTTTTTGCTCCTCATTTCCATATCTTAAAATTTGACTCCCGCTTTGTCTGTCGGCTATCCAATGAGCGGCAACAGGAGCTCCAGAAGCTAAAAGCTCTTCGGTCACAACATACCTCTCAAGTGCAGTTCTTTCATTCCCGCCGTACTTTTTTGGAAATGACATGCCTAGCCATCCCATCGATCCAAGTTTCTTACTAAACTCTGGGCTGGCAGAAAAGACCCAAGCATCAGCAGAAGGCTCAAAATCTTTATGATTTAACGATTTCGTTATAAAATTTCTTACTTCTTTTCGAAGGTTTGATAAATCATTAGTTTCTTTAATAGAAGGAAAATTAAACTTAGACATTTATAATACTTATTTTGTTAATTAATTTAAAATAAGTTAAATTATATAGGATAAAGGTCAATATAATTAATACAAAAAAATGTCCTTATAATAACATTATTAATTAAGAGTAAAATTATTTTGGGTACTTCGGGAGTTTATAAATGTCTGTTAATGATGAAATTTTAGAAAGATTAAAAAAAATTGCTACACCAACCTTAGCCAATGCACTAGATGATTTTGGTTTTAATGGTGTTATGAATAACTTGGCTCCTGCAGGTTTTGGTATGAAGGTAGTAGGAAGAGCTATTACGGTTCAAGAAACAACAGGTCCTTTTGGCAGTTTTTCATCAGATGATTTTAAAGTTGGGCATATGATTGATGCGGCAAATCCAGGAGATGTCATTGTTGTTGCCAATAATGGAGCTCAGGTGTCTACCTGGGGTGGGATGGCTTCTTATGCTGCAAAGTTGAAAGGAGTTGGTGGCCTTGTGGTCGATGGAGGTATTCGTGATAGAGAAGAAATTATAGAATTCTCCTTTCCAGCATTTTCTAGACACATGGTACCAACACCCGGAAAAACCAGGATAAAAGTTTTATCTATAAATGATCCTGTTGTTTGTGCAGGAGTGAGAGTAAGAAAAGGTGATATTATTGTTGCTGATGGCACAGGTGTTTTATGCATCCCAATTGAGCATGCAGAGAATATAACTGAAGCTTCCGAAAAATTTTCTGCCGATGACAGAAAGGCAATGGAAGAAATGGATGCCGGATTAACTTTTACAAATGCTTTAAAGAAGTTTTCTAAAATTTAATATTTGAGTTAAACAAACACTTTGAGAGCTCTCTCAAAGAAATCTGTTTGACCAAAATTACCAGATTTAAGTGTTACAGAAATTGGCTTATTACCATTAGAATGAGGGGACCATAGGGCAGGGACGCCATGAGAAATTTCTTCGCCTATTTTAAGCTCTTGGACACCTAAACCTTTTATAACTGCTCCTGAGGTTTCTCCTCCAGCTGAAATAAATATTCCAAAATTATCTTTTACAAGTTTTTTAGATAGTAATTCAAAAAAGTTTTCAATTTTATTTGCTAAGATTTCTTGGCCATATTGTTTTTGTTTTTCTGTGACAGTTTTAGTATCAGAGGACGAGTAAACAAGAGGAGATAATGTTTCATTATCTTTAATCCATGAAAAGACCTTTTCAACCAAGTCTTCATTGTTAATTACTTCATCAGGAGAAACATATAAGGATGGTTTATTCTCCTTATAAATATTTATTTGATTTATTGTTGCAACTGAGCATGATCCAGAAAGAATAATTGCATTGGAATTATTTTTAGGAATTTCAAAATTAGTTGCTGACAACAAACCTCTATCTTTATAAATTTTTGGTAATCCAAGCGCAATACCAGATCCACCAGTTAAAAATGGTAAGTCTTTTACGCTGTTACAAATAATGTCAAAGTCGTCATTTTTAATAGTGTCAACAATTGCATACTTAAATCCATCTGTTTTTAACGTTTGAATTTTCTCTTTGATGCTATTCGCTCCTTGTGAAATAGTTTGAAAATCAATCAGGCCAACATTATCTTTGGTTTGATAATTAAGCCACCTAACTAAATTATGATCTGTCATTGGAGTTAGAGGATGATTTTCCATGCCTGATTCATTTAATGGTTTGCCATTAACAAACATATGTCCAAAATAAACAGTTCGTCCAGCATCAGGAAAGGACGGGCACGCTATAGTAAAATCTGTATTTAATTCTTCCATAATGGCATCAGTTACCGGTCCTATATTTCCTTTTTTGGTGGAGTCAAAAGTTGAGCAATATTTAAAAATAAATTGTTCACATCCACAATCTTTTAACCATGAAAGAGCTTTTAAGCTCTCTGATATTGCTTCTTCAATTGGTATGGTTCTAGTTTTGAGGGCAATTACGGCGGCGTCAGTTAGTTCTTTTTTTATTTCTGAAGGTAGTAGAATTGGAATACCAGCATACATAGATACTTGCATTCCTGATTTTTTTAGGTTGTTTGCAATGTCAGAGGATCCAGTAAAATCATCACCTATTATCCCTAGTTTCATAATCCACTCTTTATTCTATAATGCTTGTTTTTCTAATTGTGTTACAATTTTCTCTTTAACCCAAGGGGTTGCTTCTTCATTAAATGATAGATAATGTTTGCTGTTGAGGTGAATGTCAAAAGCGTCTTTGTCGGTGTAAGTTTCATATAAAAATACTATATTCTTATTATTAGGGTCGTGGCAGACATCAAATTCATGACAACCTTTTTCAAGTTCAAGAGAGTCTCTAGCTTGTTGTAAGATTCTTACTTTAAAATTTTCTGTGTCTTTTTCGTGAATTACAAATTTAACAGTTATTACAAACATTATTAATTTTAACTCCTATTAGGTTAACACTTCATTCTGAATATTTTTATCTTTTAATAATGTGATTAATTTTTCAGTTACTGCTTTTGTTCCCATATCACCACCAAACTCAATTGGCCTTAACTCATTTCTTTTAAAGCCTATTTCAATTGCAGCCTCTATTAATTTTGAGCCTTCAGAGGCACTTTCACATCTCTTTTTATCCGATAAATAGTCAAGCATCAAAGTAGAGCTAAGAATAGCCGCTAATGGATTTGCCTTGTCTTGCCCCATTATGTCTGGAGCGCTTCCATGAGCGGGTTGAAATAAACCATGGTTGTCTCCAATTTCTGCACATGAAGCCATTCCCATTCCACCTACTAATCCGCCACCAAGGTCAGATAATATATCACCAAACATATTTTCCATTACCATTACGTCATATTCCCAGGGATTTCTTATAAGATTTAACGCCATTGCATCAACATAACTATGTTCCGATACTATATCTGTAAAATTATCTTTCCTTTCATCAAATATTTTTCTGAACAAAGCCTGAGAGCGAAATACATTAGCTTTATCTACACAAGTAACTTTTCCTAACTTTCCCTTACTCTTTCTTTGTCGTGCTAATTTAAATGCAAAGTCATGTAATTTTTCTGTTGTTTTTCTAGTGATACGCATAATATCTTGAACTTCGTCATTGTTATCTACGGGACATCTGTTGTGAACAGCTGCTGTGTAGAACAAACCTTCAGTTGACTCTCTTAATATAACTAAATCAATATTACTTGCTAATTTATTACTTAACCTGTTTGTAATGTTTGGGTAAGCCTTAACTGGTCTAACTCCAGCATATAATCCAAACATTTCTCTAAATCTGAGGTGAGGGCATACTTCTGTACCATCTTTATGTCGTATCGTGGGTAATCCAATCGCCCCAAGGAAAATACTGTCAGCATTACTTATTTTATCTTCTCCACCTGGTTCGACATCACAACCTTCTTTTGAAAAATATTCTGCACCAGCATTAATATTTTCCCAGTTACATTTAAAACCACCAACAATTTCAGATGAGAGATCAACTATCAATTTTGCTGAGTTTACTATGTCTTTACCGATTCCATCTCCAGGAATAGTTGCAATTTGAAAGTGATTCATTTTTATCAATAAAACCTTATTCAGTTATATTTGAGACTAATATTGTAAACCTAGTTTTACAATATTTAACTTCTATCGTTATAAGGAAAATGGTGATGTGGATGCACTAAGTTAATCTTGGGAGATATAGCTTGAGTTCATCCACATCAATTATTGATAATGATAATTGTTATCACTGTCAAGACTATTTTATTTTGATATTAATATTTGTTATCATTATTAAAAATAATTAATAAAAACAATGACTTATTTGTTTGCCTATGTTATTAATTAAATATTATTTAAAATATATATGGAGTTTATGATGAAAGGTGAAAAAGTTGTTATAGAACAACTGAATATCATTCTTAAGAACGAATTAACAGCTATCAATCAATATTTTCTGCACGCTCGAATTCTAAAAGATTGGGGTTTTTTAGGTCTTGCCAAAAAGATATATGATGAGTCAATGGGTGAAATGAAGCACGCTGACTGGATTATTGAAAGGGTATTAACTCTTGAGGGTCTTCCTAATTTGCAAGATTTAGGTAAATTAAAAATTGGTGAAAATGTTCCTGAAATGTTTAGTGCAGATTTAGGTTTAGAGATGACAAATCAATCATGTTTAAAAGTTGCTATAAATGTTTGTGAAGATAAGAATGATTATGTAACTAGAGATATCTTTCTTAAAATATTAGATGATACAGAAGAACACATAGATTGGATTGAATCTCAGCAACATGTTATTGAACATGCTGGTCTCAAAAATTTCTTACAAGAGCAAATTGCTGAATAATTTATTTTAAATTAGATTCAAAATTTGTCTGGGACTGATTTATTTCTTGTTTAATATACTCTGAGCAACTTCCGCATTGTGGCTTGGCTCCACAGCTTTTATAAACTAGTGAGGGCGTATTAGCACCGCTAGTAACTGCTGTGGTTATAGCCTTATCTGAAATTGCATTACATACACAAATTATCATTTATATTTTCCCCCAAGCAACGTTATTAAACTAATTTTGAGAATGATTGTCAATACCATTTTCATTATAATTATCAAATACAGGATTAATGATTTCAAAAGTTTTTTGAAATAAATCTGAAAGTTCAAGGTTTGGGTTAGATAATAGTAATAACTTCATTGCTTCATGGTAGGCGACACAGGTCGAAAAACCAGAATCGATTAAGCCATGATAAAGTATCTTAACGTTGTCCACGTCTTGAGTAGGATACTTGTTTGAGTTATTATTTTTAAAAGTTTTAATTTCAACAATATTAGACATAGTAAAGAGTTAATAATGATAATTGTTATCATTATTATAAATATTTTTTTTACAGTCAATAAAAAACTTGAATTTTAAATAAAAGTATCTTATGTAACTTTACTAAGAGTGGTTATCATTATGATAATGATTCGCATAATAACTTACACGTGGAGATTTAAATGAATAATACAAAGTTTAAAGGTACAACCTTGACAAAGCTATCTTTTGTTGGTGCTGTAACTTTTTCTTTCATGTGCTCATCCATTACTTCTGTTAATGCTGGACATCATGGAAATGTTTACGGTCCTTATCCAATAACTGAAAAAAGTTATAAAGGTACTAAAAAGAATTCCGTATCATATGGTGGCCAAATGGCCAGACAATTATTACATAACAGTTTAAAAAAATTAGCATCAAAGGGTAGCCCAAGTGATCCTACTTCGGCACCTGAAAAGAAGATGCTTGCTTATCTAAATACTAAAGATAAATCAAAATCTCTTCCAATAATGGATCCTAAAAATAGTTCTAAATTTCCAGTTAAACAAAAAATGATTGGTGAATTGTCTGGAGGGGCTAACCTATCAGGTAAGGCAGACAAAAGAATACAAACATCTTGGCCTGGAAACATGAGTGGCGTAGATGTTATTAAATTTATGATTAAAAAAGCGGGTAAAACAAAGGGTGGTGTTGATACTAGAAATGGTATGAATTATCCTCAACTGATTTCAAAATATACAATGGGAGCAGTTTTATATCATCAGGCTTGCGATAATTATCTTGACGAGAAAATGACAGCAAGTTCAAAGCCAAACAATAAACCTTATAAAAAAGGAGCATATTATACAGGTAAAGAACATAGTTGGGATGAAGCTTTTGGATATTGGGGAGCTGCTGCTCATACTATGAAGCTATCCGCTGCTCAAAGTTATGATGTTGCTAAAAAGAAAGACTTAAAAGCTGCAGACTATAATAAAGATGGAGTGGTTGATCTTCAAACTGAAATGACATATGCGCATGCTTACTATGCTTCTAGCTATGATAAAAAGGGTAAAACAAATTACCTTAAAACTGTAACAGGAGCCTTTATCGACGGAAGAAAGCTTATTACAGCAGCTGATGGAAATAAATTATCTGAAGCTGAACTAAATAAAATACAAGATTATGTTCAAATAATTTGTAGTAATTGGGAAGATGTAATAGCTGAGTCTGTCTTTAAATACGCTGGATCTGTATACAAAGATTTAAGTAAGATAGAAAAAGCCCTAGCTTCAGGTTCTGGAATGGACAAGGCAATGTCAAAGTATTTAAAGCATTGGGGTGAGTTAAAAGGATTTGCCATGGCTCTTCAAGCTGGTCCTGACAACAAAAGCGATACATTCAACAGGATGAATCGCATGATGGGATTTGGTCCTTTAATGCCTAATTTATCACAAGTTGTAGGAATTGACTCTTCTGGAAATTATATAAAAGACCAGGGTTCTTCAATAGGATATTACAAGCTTCATATGCTTAAAATACAAAATCTTATGGCTGACAAATATGCTCTTAAAGCTAAAATAAATGATGCAACAGGTGGTATGGCAGCACTACTTGAAGAAGTAGGCACCAAAAAATCTGCTGAAAACGACTAATATAAAATAAGAAGCTGACCAGTTATACAACTGGTCAGTAATTTGAAAATGGAAATATTTTATCAATACTTAGAAACTATAAGTGAAAACTTTTTTGATCCCAAAAAAAGAGTGTTTTTGGGGTATTTATTTTCTGCATTCTTGATTTCATTTATGTGGCTAACCTTTGTTAAAAAAGAAAAAATTAAACAAGCAGTCTACAAAATTTTTGACAAAAAAATTTTTATGTCAAAATCTGCAAAAGCAGACTACATTTTGTTTTTGTTAAATATAATAATTTTGATGTTTTTATCTCCATTGTTAATTTCACAATTGGCAATTGCACATTTTGTCTTTGAATACCTTCATTCACAAACATTTTTAACACCATTGGGTATTGATATAAATTATATGTGGATGATACCAATTTTTTTCACATTTTGTTATTTTGTACTTGATGATTTTACTAAGTACGTAACTCATGCACTAATGCATAAAGTACCATTATTATGGGAAATTCATAAAACTCATCATTCTGCAAGAACTCTTACACCGCTTACTATATTTAGAACTCACCCAATTGAAGGTGTTATTTTCGTAGTAAGAAGTGCTTTAACACAAGGTATAGTTATAGCTACCTTTTACTATGTATATGGTGGTAATATTACTTTTGTGACTATATTAGGTGCAAATTTATTTTCATTTTGGTTTCATTTGTTTGGATCCAATTTAAGACACTCTCATATAAGGATTAATTATTGGAGTTGGTTAGAAAAAATTTTTATTTCTCCTGCTCAACATCAAATTCATCACTCAATAAAAAAAGAGCATCATAATAAAAATTTTGGAGTTGCATTTGCCTTCTGGGATTACATGTTTGGGTCTTTATATATCTCAAAAAGTGATGAAGACGTAAAATTTGGAATTTCTGAAACAGAACATAAATATGAAAATAATATTATATATTTATATTTAAGCCCCCTCATAGGTATTACTAAATTAATTGCAAATTACGTCTCCTCCAAAAATCTAAAAGTTAAAAAACAAAAATTTATATTTAATAAACAAACTAGGTAATAAAATATGAAAATCAGTATATTATTAGTGCTTGCAACAATATTTATTTCAAATGTAGTAAATGCAAAAAGTTTAAATATTTACTCTCATAGACAGCCTTATCTCCTTAAACCTTTTATAGATGCGTATACTAAGAAAACAGGGGTTCAATTGAACGTTGTATATTCATCAAAGGGGCTTGCCCAAAGGCTTGCAGCAGAAGGAGCTAATAGTCCAGCAGATTTAATTCTAACTGTAGATATTGCTCGATTGTATAGATACGAAGATTTAGATTTATTGGCTAAAATAGACTCTAAAATATTAATTGAAAAAATTCCTCCTTATCTCAGAAGTAAAAATAATACTTGGTTTGGACTGTCTAAGAGAACGAGGGCAATAGCAGTTTCAAAGGATAGAATGAATTCTGGAGATGTTTTAAGATATGAAGATTTAGCTGATCCAAAACTTAAAGGTAAAATTTGTAGCAGGCCTGGAAGTCATGTTTATAATAGAGCTTTAATGGCGTCTATGATTGCAGCAAAAGGAGTTAGTGAAGCAGAAAAATGGGCAAAAGGACTAGTTTCAAATTTAGCAAAAAGACCTCAGGGTAATGACAGGTCCCAATTAAAATCAATTTATTCTGGTGAATGTGACGTAGCTATTATTAATCATTATTATTATGGTAAATTAACATACTCTAAAAATCCTGATCATCGTAAATGGGCAAAGGCGTCAATAATAGTTTTTCCAAATCAAGGACCTAGTGACAGGGGAGCTCATGTAAATATTTCTGGAGGAGGGGTTGTAAAGTTTTCAAAAAATAAGGAATTGGCAACTGATTTTTTAGAATTTTTAGTTACCGAGCAAGCACAAGTCTTATATGGAGACGTTAATTTTGAGTATCCAATAAATAATGAATCAAATTTACCAGAAAGATTAAAAGCTCTTGGTACTTTTAAAGAAGATAGTTTGTTGATTGAAGATATTGCAAAACTTGCTCCAAAAGCTCAAGAAATTATTGATACTGTCTATTGGTAAGTTATTTATAAAAAAACCTTTAGGCCAAAATAACCTATTATTAACCAAAAGATACCTTTAATTAAGAAAAATAAAAAAACAACAAGACCAGTTTTTTTAAGGTCAATTTTATTAAACAAACGTTTATACAGTTTGACCGCCGTTTATTTGGATTTCTGTGCCGTTAACGTAAGAAAACGTATCTGAACACATTGAGTGAATAACACCCGCTACTTCTTCGGGAGTCCCAAAACGTTTCATTGGTATTTTTTCTGTAAGCATTTTCTTACTATCTGGCGTCACCATTGAAGTTTCAATTTCACCTGGGGCGATTGCATTAACTCTTATACCCTCATGTGCTAAATCTGATGCCATTTCACGAGTTAAAGACTTTAAAGCTGCTTTAGAGGTGGCATACGCTGGTCCAGCAAATTGATGGACATTATCACTTGCAATTGATGTAACATTAATAATTACGCCTTTAGCTAACTTTAGATTATTAATTATTGATTGAGAGATAATTATAGGGGCAAAAAAATTAACATTAAAAACTTGTCTCCACAGGCTTAAGTCAGTATCTGTAAATCCTAATCTCTTATTGTCAGCATTTTTCGGAGAAATAGCTGCGTTATTTATTAGAGCTTTTACAGGTCTGCCATCAAGAAATTTATTTAATGCTAATAATGTTTTGTCTAGCGAGATTTGATTTTCTAAATCTACCTGAAAATGCAATTGTTTATTATTTGACCAAGGGCATTGTGGTGCAACTTCTGATCGTGAAAAGGTAATAACTGTCCAACCATCATCCCAGAATTTCTTCGACGTGGCATGTCCAATTCCGCGGCTACCACCGGATAGAATAATAATTTTTTCGTTATTTTCCATTAACTAATTTCTGATATTGATAATCATTCTTAACTTTAACACTAATAGTTAACATTGCAACAATTTTCTATTTTATTGAAAATTTATTTTTTAATTTTCTTTCCAAATAATTCAAGTCGATGATCTACTAACTCATATCCCATATTTAGGGCTACTTGTCTTTTCATTTCCTCAAGCTCTTCATTCTGAAACTCAATTATTTCTCCACTTTCTACATCAATTAAATGTTCATGATGCTCCCCAGCTTCTTCATACCTTGACCTACCGTCACCAATATCTAGTTTTTCAATTATACCAGCCTCTTCAAAAAGTTTTATAGTTCTATAAACTGTAGCAATGGATATGGATCTATCTTTTTCTACAGCTCGTCTGTACATTTCATCAACATCAGGATGATCTTCTGCGGCTTCAATTACTTCTAAAATAATTTTTCTAGGCAAAGTCATTCTTAAGCCAACTTTTAAACATTTTTCATAAAGTTCTGCCATTTTGACCCCCAAGATACATTATAATCATTATAAACTAGACTTAGTTAATTACTAAAAATACAAAAGTGCAAGTATAAAGTTATTATTGTTTTTTATAAGACAAATTTATAGTTTTATTTAATACAATTACAGGAATAATGCCAATTATAATTATTAAAAGTGCTGCTACAGCACATTGCTCTAACATTTCTTCTTTAGCGTATTGATAAATATAAGTTGCTAAAGTTTCAAAATTAAATGGTCTTAGCAAAAGTGTTACAGGCAATTCTTTAAAAATATCTACAAACACTATCAAAAATCCAGTTAAAATTGAAGGACGTATTAGAGGAAAAATAATTTTAAAAAGACTTTTTTCAAAAGACACTCCTTGCAGTCTTCCTGCTTCAAGCAAGTTTGGAGAAACCCTCTGAATACCTGAATTTATGTATCCAATTCCAATAGCGTTAAATCTACAAATGTAAGTGTACAATAAAGCTGTAAATGTGCCTATTATAGTTAAGTTCCAATTTATGTTATACGTATAAAAGAGACTATTAATGCTATCTTGAACTAAAGATAAGAAAAATGTTGTACCTAAAGCAAGGATAACACCTGGAAAGGCATAACCACTTCCAGCTAACGTGGATAAAAAAGCAAATTTTTTACCGCCGTGGTATTTTACTGCAACAACAATTATAAATGAAAATACAATAATGAGGAATGCTCCAAAAAACGAAATAGAAATAGAATTAATAGATATCTCTAAAAAAGTATAAAAGTTATCCTGGTTTAAACTTTGTAAAGATAAGTTCAATAGGATAAGCACCGGAATTACAAATCCAAATATAATGGGTATTAAACAAATGGATAATAAAATTATATTTTGCCTTAAATTAATTTCGTCAAATTTATTTTCAAAAGAAGAGACCCTTGGATCATTAAATTTTTGATTTTTTCTAGCACTTAATTCAATCCCTAACAAAACAACAATAAATGTAAATGCTAGAATTGATAATTGCGAAGCAGCGCTAAAATTATTCATACCCAACCAGAGGTTAAATATTCCAAGTGTAATTGTTTCTACAGCTAAAAACTCAACTGTTCCAAAATCAGAAATGGTTTCCATTAAAACTAGTGACAAACCTGCAATGATAGCTGGTCTAGCCATTGGTAAAGCTACATATATAAAACCTGATTTACCATGAATTTTAGCTACATCAAATAAGCTTTTGGGAGTTGATCGAAAAGCAACTTTAGTGATGAAATATATATATGGATACAAAGCAAATGATAAAATGAAAATAGCGCCAATTATTGATCGTATATCAGGAAAATAGTATTCTTTCGAAGATTGCCAATTAAATATGTCCCTTAACATTGTTTGAACAATTCCCCCATACTCAAGAAAATCTGTGTAACTGTATGCAACAATATAAGCAGGTATTGCCGCTGGTAAAAGGAGCGCCCATTCTATATAATTAGATAGGAAAAATTTGTATTTCGTAACAATCCAGGCACATGAAATACCTATAACTAATGAAAAGCTTCCAACACCAAGCATCAAAAAAAAAGTATTAAAAAAATAGAGGGATAATTTCGTATTAAAAAGGTGTAACCACGTTTCAAAATTATTTTGAAATGAGTAGAGAAATAACATTGCAATAGGGGTTAATAGTAAAATTATCAATACATACGAAGTGTTTTTCCAAAAATTTAGCAAGTTTTTAAAATAAGAAAGAGATAAATCTAGCTTCATAGTCTATACTTTTAAAATTAATAAATTATTGATTTAGCATAATTTACATTTAAACTCTTCATAAATTTTTCTCTTAAGGATCAAATATGTACAAAATTGCAGTGATTCCAGGTGATGGAATAGGGACTGAGGTCATCAATAGTGGGGTTGAAGTTTTACAAGCTCTTTCAAAGATTGTTCCTAATCTGCCAATAGAATTCAATCATTTTGATTGGGGTGCAGAATATTATAAAGAACATGGAATAATGATGCCAGATGAAGGGGTAGACGAACTTAAAGATTATAATGCAATTTATTTTGGGTCTGCAGGTGTCCCTGAAATTCCTGATCATATAACTTTATGGGGATTAAGATTAAAAATATGTCAAGGGCTTGATCAGTATGCAAATATAAGACCTGTAAAGTTGCTTCCTGGTATCTCATCCCCATTAAAAAATGTTGAAGAAAAAGATATTGATTGGAGTTTTATCAGAGAAAACTCTGAGGGTGAATATTCAGGAATTGGTGGTAGAAGTCATAAAGGTTATTCAAATGATACTGCAATGGATGTAACTCTTTTCACAAAGCAAGGAGTTGAGAGAATACAGAGGTTTGCATTTGAAATAGCCAGATCCAGACCAAGAAAATTATTAACTTTAGTTACAAAGTCAAATGCACAAAGGCATGGGATGGTTATGTGGGACGAAATCTTTAAAGAAATCTCAGAAGATTATAGAGACGTTAATACTGATAAAATGCTAGTCGATGCTATGACTACCCGAATGGTTTTAGACCCTAAAAGTATAGATACCGTTGTTGCATCAAATTTACATGCAGATATTTTAACAGACTTAGCTGCGTCCCTGTCAGGTTCTATGGGAATTGCGCCTACGGCAAATTTAGACCCTGATAAACGTCATCCATCAATGTTTGAACCAATCCATGGCTCAGCTTTTGATATTATGGGTAAAGGAATTGCAAATCCTATTGGTTCTTATTGGTCAGCTGTTATGATGTTAGAAAATTTAGGAGAACTTCAAGCTGCTCAAAAATTAATGTTTGCTATAGAAAAACTAACTGCAGACAAAAAAGTTTTACCAAAGGATCTAGGTGGAACAAGCACCACTAAACAAATTACAAAAGCAATGATAGACATTATTTCTGGTAAAAATAATTAATCAAATTTTAAGGAAACAAAATGGATAAAAGTTATGTAAGTCACTTGGAGTGCTCAATTTCTGGTAAGCAATATGAGGCCAATAAAGTCCATGGTTTGTCAGAAGCAGGAAGACCTTTACTAGTTAAATATGATCTACAAAAACTAAAAAAAGAAGTTTCACGAGATGATATTTCTAACTCCAAAGTAGATGGCCTCTGGAGATACTTTCCTCTTTTACCGGTTCCAGACCCAAGGAACAGAATAACTCTTGGTGAGGCTATTACCCCATTAATTAAATTACATAGGTCCGTAAATTATAATAATAAGGATAAGGGATGTGTTCTAGTAAAAGATGAAGGAAGATTGCCAACAGGTTCCTTTAAGGCAAGAGGATTATGTATGGCTGTTTCTATGGCAAAACAGTTCAAATTAGATCATTTAGCTATTCCAACAAATGGAAATGCAGGTGCCGCAATGGCTGCATATGCTACACATGCTGGCATAAAATCAACAGTTTTTTGTCCAGATGACACTCCTGATATAAACGTAAGAGAAATTCAATCACTTGGTGCTGAGACATACTTAGTCAACGGTCTAATTAATGATTGCGGAAAAATAGTTGGAGAGGGCAAGGACAAGGTCGGATGGTTTGATGTCTCAACTTTGAAAGAGCCTTATAGAATAGAAGGTAAAAAAACTATGGGACTTGAGTTGGCTGAACAACTTAATTGGGAATTACCTGATGTTATTTTCTACCCTACTGGCGGAGGTACTGGTCTAATTGGTATGTGGAAAGCATTTTTAGAATTAAAAGAACTTGGTTGGATTAAAGGGAAATTACCCAGAATGGTTGCGGTTCAAGCTGATGGATGTGCTCCTATAGTTAAGGCTTGGAAAAATGGTGAAGAGCATGCTCCATTATGGGAAAATGCCTACACAAAAGCTGCAGGCATTAGAGTTCCAGTAGCCGTAGGAGACTTTCTTATTATTAGAGCTGTTCGTGAAAGTAATGGATTTGCAATATCCGTATCAGATGAAGATATAATGGAAGCAAGAGATAGAGTGGCTGCGGTTGACGGGTGCTTTTTATGTCCTGAAGGTGCAGCAACAATGATTGCTTTCGAAAAAGCCCTATCCTTTAATTTAGTAACAAGTGACGATAAAGTTATTCTTTTTAACTGCGCTACGGGTTTAAAGTATCCTTTACCAGAAGTTATAAATACAATAGATAAAAATAAAACTATAAATTATGATATGTTTCTCTAATCAACCTCTCGTAGTAATAGCAAATACTTTAAAATGAACACCAAAGATTATTGGATCTAATTCTTTCTCCGCTAAGTAAGCATTAAATTCGTTTTTAATGTCTTCGAGTAACTTTTTTTTTCCTTTACTTCCTTCTAATTTGGACACTGTTTGTTTATTAACCTCTTGGAATACAATATTTCTAAAATCAGCATCATAATCTGTTAAATAATTTGTTAACATTTCACCTTGATAGGAGGAAAAAGCTAAATCAAAACTAACAAAAGAATTTGAACCAGGTACATTTGTCCAAAAACTTTTATTGGAGTTTTCACCCATTCCACCAATATCAACGTAAGTAAGACTTGGAATAATTACTTTTCCATCAGGTCCAATTTCTTGAACTATGGGTTTTTCGTCTGGTTCTAATCTGCCAAGTTTGATGGCTTCTTCTTTTGCAACCTCATAAATATCAATCTCTTTTTTAACAATTTTTTCTTCTTTAATAACTTCACTACTAAAATAAAAAAAAACAAATGTTAAGACTGAAGAAAATAATGCGATTAAGTAAACATAAAAGTTTTTAATGTTCTTAATTATATTTTTCAAATTTGCCATTTATATTTCTTTTACTTTTAGATTTTTACTTACCAAGGGACTTGTATACACTTAATTCCAACCAATGCTTTTCAGCTAAAGCATTAGCATCTCCAATTCTTAATGATAACCCCCTAATTATTGCTGCTAAAACTGGGTCAGATTTGTTCATTTTCTCTTTAACTGTTTTTTCGTCGATTACCCTAATTATTGAATTAGTAACAGCCACTGCTGTAACAGTTCTAGGAGTTTCTATGATATGTCCTACTTCTCCAAAGATTTCTCCAGTATCAAGTATACCTAATTCCAAACCATGTTTTGACTCTATTCTTACTTTACCACTATGTATTAAAAAAATATATTCAGCTGGGTCGTTGTGAGAATAGATAGTTTCACCAGCTTTAAAAGCTCTAGTTTCTTGATTACTTTTTGTCATAAATATTGTCCTACTTGAAATAAAATTTTTTTTAATTATAAGGTTTGTAAAATATTCTTTTTAGGTTTAAGAATACTTATAGCAAATTAATTCAACAAATGAAAAGGAGGTGATCTGATGTCTAGTATTTTATATGGAAATTGTTCTCGTAAGGTCTTAAATTTATCAGAGCATCCTTTGATAAGATTTTACCTTTAACAGGAAACATTTTTTCAATTAAATACGAAGCAGGGTTTATTTAAACCCTGTTTTTTTTTATATCGTCAGCAATTATTTGTTTGAAAACGTTTGCTAAAACAGAATTCTCCTTTTTAGTTCTCCTAGTTATCTTATTTCTAATGATTATGTCACCCTTATCATTAAGAATGGGTTTATCAAAATTTTCAAAATCATTTAGAATTAAATCAATTCTTTTAAGTAATATTTCAACTTTATTTTTTATTACACTACTCATTAAAATTATTCACTTTCTTAATTTTTTATTACTTAATATTACGGTAAAGTTAAATAAAATTTTAAATCTGACGTATGATTGTTTATGGAAACAATTTTAAACAATATAGTAGCAAAAGAGAATGATAATAAATTTGAAGAAAATTTATTTGTAAAAAATATTATTGTTAATAAAAATAAGTTTGAGGTTCCAACTTTACCTTATATTTCAACTGAAAGATGGTTGGAACAACTAGGTAAAAGATTAGAAATTAGTTATTAGCTTTTTCAAATGGTATAACATTTTTTGCACCATCTTTTTTTGAATAAATTTTGTCAAGCTCTCCATCTAATACATATTTTTCAATAAAAGAACCAAATTGCTTAAAATCAGACTGCGCATTAGTATTTGATTTATTTTCCCAATTTTCCACCTTTCCATTATAAAAATGTCTTACGCTTGCTAAGTCTCTTAAAGCAGGTCCTATTACAACATCATGATTTTTAAGCCTCTCAGCCATTAAAGAAAAATCCTTTTGACCAAAGGGTATTTTATTTGGGCATACAATTAAATGTGGGTATGATTTTCCATATCTTGCTTTTACTTTATCCATGCTCCTTATAAAATTTTCAGTAGGGTATAAATCTGCATTACTCAGAGTAGTTGGTATTAAAACACAATAACCTTCAGCAACAAGGTTCCAAAGCCTTTGTGAGCTTCCAGCTGGAGTGTCAACAATTACGACATGGCCTGGTCTGAATTCATTTTGCTTAATAAACTGCTGAACTAACGATATATTTGTATTCTCAAAAGCTGGAGTAATAGGTAAAAATTCTACGTTTATTTCTGGATTACTATTTGTTAAAAATTCTGTTGCGGTTCTTTGAAGATCTGTATCTATAACGGTAATATTTTGAGGAGGAATTTTTTCAGCAAGAGCTCTTGCTAGCATAATTGACAGAGTACTTTTCCCCACGCCACCTTTAACATTAGCTACAAAAATTGATTTAGCATCTTTAACTTTACTAGAAGCCATTTATATCTCCATACTAAAATGTTTTTAGATTTTTAATTACACCAATAGTTTTTTCAATCATTTCTTTTTCCCGAGAAATTAAAATTATTCTATGTTCAGCATTTTTCTTTTTATTAATGAATTCTTGTTCATAGTTTTTAAGTTGATTTTTTAATATATTTTTCTCATTTTCTAAAATTTCTAACTTACTAATAATTGAGTTTATTTCATCTATGTAGTTTATAAAATTATCTTTGGGTTCTGTATCTTTTGTATTTATATCTTCCTTTTTAGCTTCATCATTATCTTCTATACTTTCCATAATTAAATCGTCTGGCTTAACTTTTTTCCAGTTGCCATCTCTTCTTAAAATATTAATTTCATAATTATCCATTTTTTAATATTAATACAAAATGTAGCTTTTGCCTATAAATAACTGATTTTATTGTAAAAATATTAGATTCACACAACATATAGTATGTTATATTTTTAGTATACTAAAATATTGTATCTAAATAAATTTTTTATTGGACTTCAGTTTTGCATTTAAATGATTTTTGACATATCGGTGATGGTTGAAAAACTGTAACATCTTTTCCTTTTCCTTGTCTTTTGTATATGCATTTATAACCATCTTTTTGACCATCTTTCATATTTATTAATGTTTTTCTAAGACGACAGTTTTCATATTTGATATATTCTTTAGATAGGGTTTTAGACTTTCCATAAATTTTTCCTTTTGAATAAGAATGTGATGTACAGAAACATAAACTTATTAAAAATAAAGAAACACATAATTTATTATATTTATAACTTAGCATCATAAATTCCTACCAATTATTCATCATTTCCTGGCAAATATGCTTGACCTTGTACAGCTTTGGCTCCAACTTCTTCAAAAAAGACTGAATTTTTACTTACAAATGTTTCTATTTTTTCTTTAATAATTTTTTCAGCTGAATCTGTATCAGTAGCTTCAACCTCTATAAGACCGTCAATTAACCAATGAACTTTATATTTCATAAATATCTCCATTAATTATTAATTTGTTTAAATAGTTTAATTGATAAAGATTGAGCTTCAAGTAAATCTTTCTCATTCAGTTCACTTAAAATTTCATCTCTTTTAGATTTAGCTGACTTGATACCTTGAGCTACAGCTATATTATACCATGTGTATGCGTTAATCATGTCAGGAGGATCTATATAATTTTCGAATAATTTTGCAATTTGGACTATAGCTCTTTTGTCATTATCTATGGCTCTTTTTTCTAAAAAAGTTCTGAGTTTTTCTTTGATTTTATTTATTTGTTCTTCTGAAAGATATTTATCTAGTTTCTCAAGAATTTTGTTTGATTTTTTCAATCCACCTAACAAAGCTGAAGAGGCCCAAAAATAGGAGTTTTCAAAGTCTTGCGGAGTAAGATCTCCAGCAAACAAAATTTTTGAGATAAGGAGTTGTGCTTGAATATTATTATTATTTGACAGAACCTCTAATTTTTGAATGCCCTCTTTGAATTTTTTTTCTTGTAAAAGTTTATAAATAATTTTGATGTCTACATTTTTTTCTTCAGCTATGGAAAATGAAGATATTATAAATAACAAAATTATTGATATAATACTTATTAAATATTTTATGAATTTGAAATTAGTTTTCAAAAAGTCTAACAACTCTATCTGCCTGCTAACATAACTAATTGTAACTGTACAACCCTAACCTTAAAATTTGATTTTTCTTTTTTTTCGTAAACAATAATTTTAGGCCTGTCAGAATTTGGTTTTTGGAACTCCAATATCATGTCATCGGGTAAATAAACACCATTGGCTTTTAAAACTTCTTTAGGATTGGATTTAAAACTATCTTTAAAAGATTTGTCAATCCAGATTCTAGCCAAAACTCTTCCTAATATATCAGGTAAATATTTTTTAACATCTTCCCTGTTTTTTAAAATTAAGTCTTTATCAACCAATTCAAGAGCTTGCTTAGCTTCATTTTGTTCAAATTTTATTGGTAGATTAGATTTTTTTTTATTGAATTTAACTAAATCTGTACTTTTAGAGGGTATGCTCATTTTAAAATATTCTCCAGATTTATAAACAAATAATCCTAAATGATATTACGTTCAAATTTTCCATATGTTTATAAAATTTAATCAAATATAAAGTCAATGGCATAAATTTTGCTGTTTCTAATATATAGGAGAATTAATATGTTATCAATTTTAAAAAGTGCTTTAAATGCTAATACCAACGAAATGGGAATAGTCTCTAATAATATTGCAAATGCAAATAGCACAGGTTTTAAAAAAACTAGTACAAATTTTGAACATATTTACTCAATGCATAATTCAACAGATCCTAACAAGTTTTCTGGTCAAGGTGTAAATATTAGCGAACCACGTTTACAAATGAAACAAGGTGCACTGCAAGCTACTGGTGGAGCTCTTGATTTAGCCGTTACTGGTCGAGGTTTTTTTACAGTTGTACAAGGCGATCAAGTTGATAATCCTTTTTATACTAGAGACGGATCTTTTAATTTAAAGGCTAATGGAGAAGTTGTAACTAGTGATGGATTAAGTGTAATGGGCTTTCTTGGTGAAGCAAGAGGGGGATTAATCAATCTTATTATTCCAACACAAAAAGTTAATGAGTCAACTAATAATATTTCTATAATATCAAATATTAATGTGGACTCAAAAGGAAAAATTACAGCAACATATGGATTAGATGATGAAGAGGTTATAGGTAGTTTTGGACTTGCATCTTTTATTAATGAACCAGGTTTAAATCCAGTTGGCAATAATCGTTATAAATTTAATGCTAAATCTGGTGAGCCTAAATATGGTATTGCTATGGAAAAATCATTTGGTAAAATTGAAGCAGGGAACCTAGAAAGAGCGAATGTAGATATTACGTCCGAAATGGTAACAATGCTAAAAACACAACAAGCATTTTCAGGTGTTTCCAGACTCCTTCAAACCGAGATTGATATAACAAAAAGATTAATTGACGGCTAATTTCATATATTATTTAGTATAAATATTCAATTTTTTTACAAAAGAGGTATAAAAAATTTATACTCAATTATATCTGAAGTTAGTTCTTGCTCTAGAAATAAAATCCCGTTTTTATTGATATTTAACTTATCATTAATAACTAATTCTAATCTAGCTGGACGTTCATTTTTAACGGATAGCTGAGTTTGTAATGAGATGAAAAAATCGTTTGTCACTTGTATAGAACCTGACATAACGGCTCTTTCAAATTTTATAGTTATTTTATTAGTAAAATTACTAGTATCATTAACAATCATCATATTGCAAGTACCTCTAGCTATGTTTAAAAGGCTGCATGATAAATAGTAACATTGTATTTGGTGTAGGCTGTCGTAATGCGCGTCTACAGTTTTAATAAGCATCTCTAATTTTTGCATTATAGATTTAATTTTCTTTTTGTAATTGTTCTCTTATTTTTTTTATTGCAGAAGTTTTTATTTGTGAAACTCTTCCAGTAGAAACCTCCATTACTTCAGCAATTTCGTAAATATTTAATTCTTCAACAAAATATAATTGTATTATGAGAGCTTCTTTGCCTTCGAGTTTTTTTAGAACTCCTTTTAAATTATTTCTTAATTCTTCATCATTTATTTGTTCTTCTGGATTCAATTCACTTGTAACAAACCAATTAGAGTATTCATCATATGAATCGTCTAAACTCTTAATTACACTAGCTTCAAATGCATGAGACCATTCAAAATATTTTTCAGTAGTTATACCTAGTTCAACTGCAACTTCATTATGAAATGGTTCACGACCTAATTTATTACGTAACATATTTGAAGCTTTTTCGGCATTTTTCTTAATTGAAATTGTTGTTCTATCTAAATTTGAACTCTTTCTAAGAAAATCTAAAATTTCTCCTTTTACTCTTATACTTGCATAAGAAGCAAATGAAGCGTCTTTTTGAGGAATATAGTTTTGTGCAGCTGATATTAATCCAAGCATTCCAATTTGAATAATGTCTTCTATTTCAATTATTGAGTTCACACGACCATGAAGATGCCACGAAATTTTTTTAACTAAATTTGTATGATTTCGTATTAATTGATTAATATTTGGACTTACTATTTTAGAATAACTATTCATATTAAAACTCTTATAAAGTTAGATTATTTGTCAAAAAATTTAATTGTTCCAGTTTTATTTATATTTAAAGAAGACGTGTTTGAGCCTAAGGATAAAAAACTTTCTACATCTGGGCTCTTATTTGGATTCCCTGACATAATAGGTTTTCGAGTAATGATTGAGTTTTTAATTCTTTGAGAAGAAATAACACCTCCAATAAATTTTAAATTAACATCTAAAAATTTTTGAGTAATGGCCCTAAACTTATCAAAATTTAATTTCGCTTGAATTTGAGAATGGGCCATATTAACAATCACACCAAAGTTATTCATTTTATAATCTAAAAAAGAAGTTTTAATTAATCCATATGCATCAATGAAACTAGTAGGTTCAGCAGTGACAACTACAATAACTTTGTCTGAAGATGCCATAAAAGTTAACGAAGATGATTCAGCACCTGCTCCAACGTCGATTATCATATAATCAGGTTTGTTTTTTATATTACTAAAGCTTTGTATTATTTTATGTCTTTCCAAATCACTTAGATTCAAAAGATGATTAATTGCACTACCTCCTGAGACAAATTTTAATTTATCTTTCGTGCTTGTAATTACTTCATCTAAAGATTTATTTCCTGATACAAAATCCTCTAATGAATATTTAGGATTTATACCCAAGAGAATATGTGAATTTGCCATACCTAAATCTGCATCTAAAAGCAGTGTATTTTTATTTTGTTTAGCTAGAGCCAAAGAAATATTCACAGCTATAGTGGTTTTACCTACACCACCTTTTCCTGAAGCAATTGCAATTGTTGTAGTCATAACAAATCCCTTTTATATACTCATATCTTTCATATATTGTGCCAAAACTTCTCTTTTAGCAAAAGCTATAGACCCTATTATGGACCTTGATCCTGACAGAATACCAATTTTACAATTTAATTCGCTTAAAATTGACAACTCTTCTGCGCTTATATTGGCTTCATCTAGTTTTGTGAGACCAATTGTTGGGAAAGAGCTTTTATAGAAATTCATTATAGATTTTATCATATTTTTATTTGTACTTGCAGGAAGTGCAATTAAATTAGAACAATTTTTATTTAAAGTAATTTTTTCTAAATATTCGATGAAACTTGTGGTGTTAATGACCTCTTGCGATACATCTATTATTAATTTTTTATGACCTTTATTTATGTCAATAAATTTAACAATATCTTCTACAGATGAAATTGAAGAAATGTTTAAGTTTAACAATCTTCCAAAGTTCATAAGTTCAGAATGATTTGATGATTTCGGTGCAAAATTAACAATTGATACTTTATGTTTATCATTTGCAACAAGCTTATTATCTAAGATATATGAAGCAATCTTTGAACATAAAGTAGTTTTTCCTGAACCACTAGGACCATTAACAAAAATTACTTCAGAGTTTGATATTTGTTCTTCGTAAGGCATAACTAATTTTTTGGCCAAATAATGATAAAAAAATAATTCAGGATCAATGTTATCTTTATTGACAATTTTTTCTTGAAACTCTGATATTATATTTTTTGAGAATCCTTTTTTTAATAAATCGATAGTAAGAGATTTATCGAAAGATTGAGATAAGTAATCAATATCTGAAACAATCATATTTTTAAGTAGATTTTCTATTTTATTTGTGAATTTAGAAAATGTATTTACGTCAATATATTCAGAATCTAAATTTTTAATATTTGCTTCATTTACGTTTTGTAAATGTTCATTATCTTTTTGTTTTTTTTCTTCAAATACATTATTCAATTTCCTATTTTGAATTCCTTGTTCTAATTTGTGATTTGAAAATAAATGACTAAAATTAGCTTTTTGTTTAATAATTTTTTTTGCATTAGATGAAGCAATATCTTCAATATTATTAGACCCTAATATTTCAATCTTTCCATTAACTTTTCTTGTTTTTAGGATGACCGCATCTTTTCCAAGTACTTTAGAAATTTCATCCATTGCGGATAGACTATCCTCTGCAATTACTTTATGTTGTGTCATTTTTTTTCTCCGTACTTTAATTAAAAGTTAATTTTTATTTTCTTCTTCAGAACCAATATTAGCTACTACTTCTACCTTTTTGTTGTCAGGTAACTCGGTGAAAGAAAGCACATCTAACGTTGGAATATGTTGCCTAAGCATATGAGATAAATCTCTTCTAATTACTGGCGCAGTAATCATAACTGCTTTTCTATTTTCACTTTGCATTTTTTCCATAATATTATTTATACCAGATACTATTTTTTGTATTAGGCTAGCTTCAAGAATTAACCCATTCGCACCAGTTTGTTTAGCCACATTTACTATCATTTGCTCTAAGTCTGCTGAAAAAGTTATCACTGGAAGTGGACTATTAAGGGGTGCGATTTGTTGGATTAATAACCCTGATATTGTGGGTCTAATAGCTTCAGCCAATTCTATTGGGGTCATGTTTTTGACATTTTGAGAAGCTAGTGATTCTAGTATACGTTTCAAATCACTTATTGGCATTTTTTCAGCTAATAAAGTTTTCAGAATAGTTGTAAGAACATTCAATGGTACTAGTTTTGGAACAGTTGAAGAGACTAATTGTGGTGAAGACTGTGCTAAGTTATCTAATAATGTCTGGACATCATCTTGACCAAGTAACTCAGCCGCTTGTTTAGACAAAATTTGATTTAAATGAGTAGCTATAACAGCCTCAGGTTCTACAACCATATAACCTAAATTTTCTGCTCTAGCTTGTTGGTGAGGTTCAATCCAAGTAGCATCCATGTTGAAACTTGGATCTTTTACATCAGTACCTTCAATTTTTGTTTGAGCATTATCTCCAGGAATTGCTAAAAGCAGTTGTGGAAAAATTTTATCCTCTGCGACAATTTCTTGTCCAATCTTAATTCTATAGTGATTTGCTTCTAAAGTTAAGTCGTCTCTTATTCTAACTTGAGGAATAATAAAACCTAATTCTTTTGAAATTTGTTTTCTTACTCCAGTAATTCTGGCAATCAAAGGGCCATCATTTTCGTCGTCAACAAGTTGAATTAAGCCATAACCTAATTGCATTGAAATAGCTGAGTTATCAGCAATTTCAGATAAAGAAATATTATTTTCATCAGTTTCATTTTCTATACTTTTAAGATCATTAACATTTTCAGAAATTATATTTTCATTGTGATCTAGAGCTTCATTATTTTTTCTAAGGATCCACCATATGAAAAAAGTTAAACCTGAAGCTATTAGGAATAAAGTATTTGGCATCCCAGGGATTAATCCTAAAAGAAATAATACGTAAGCGCTAGGTAACCACGCTTGCTTGACTCCTATTTGTGAACCAATCTGTTTAGAAAGATCTTGACTAGTTGAAACTCTAGTAACAATGATCGCTGTTGCAATGGCAAGTAAAAGTGATGGAATTTGAGCAACTAAACCATCGCCAACTGATAATATAATATAATTTTCTGCCGCTGTTGAAACTGGGAGATCGTGTTGTGCTATCCCGATAATAAGACCTCCAATTATATTAATAAGAAGTATTAAAATACCAGCAATAGCGTCGCCCTTTACAAACTTAGAGGCGCCATCCATTGATCCATAAAAATCAGCTTCTTTAGCGATATCATCTCTTCTTTGTTTTGCTTCTTCGCTAGTCAGAAGTCCTGCATTTAAGTCGGCATCTATGGCCATTTGTTTTCCTGGCATTGCATCAAGTGTAAATCTTGCTGAAACTTCAGAAACTCTTCCAGCACCTTTTGTAATAACAACTAAATTTATAATTATAAGTATAGCAAAAACAAAAATACCAACAACGTAGTTGCCGGCAATAACAAATTCTCCAAAAGCTTCTATAACTTTTCCAGCTGCATCAGGACCTGTATGACCTGCGCTAAGTACAATTCTTGTCGAAGCTACATTTAAGCCAAGCCTTAAAATAGTAGCAAATAATAAAACAGTAGGAAAACTTGAAAAATCTAACGGTCTAAAAGTGTGGATAGATACCATTAATATTAATAAAGACAATAATATATTTGTAGTAAAAAAAACATCTAGTAATATAGAGGGTAAGGGTATTACCATCATCACCATCAACATTAAAATGGCAATTGGCAAACCAAATGGTTTAAATTTTTCTGGAGAAAATATTTCAGCGCCTAATATGTTTGTCAAATTCATGACATCTCCTAACAATTCATACTTTTTAAAAAAAAATCAATAAAATCAGTTATTTAATTAATTTTCTAATATATTTGAACTTATAGAGGCAAGAATAATGCCAATTGCACTGAATTAATCATAAGAATTTAATTAATTTCTAACTTATTTTCCATTAATAAAAAACTTATATTGGCATGTTATCTGCATTAAAATTTCAAATAATTATTTTTAGGAGTTTCCATGTCATTAATAAAACAAAAGAACATATTCATAGGTTTTACAATCTGCTCACTATT